>CBIMFG010000208.1:0-6814 GCA_966243125.1 uncultured Niastella sp. | reverse complement strand
GCGATCAGGAAACCTTTGATCTGTTATTTAAAAACTTTTATGATAAAGTTTTAAAGGACGATCTGTTGGGCGAGGTATTCAGGCACATGTTGCCGGAGCATGTAACGCACGTCTCCCACTTTGTGGCAGAAGTGTTTGGTGGCGAAAAATTGTATTCACAGGAAGGCGGCAGTCATGCAAAGATGATAGGTAAGCACATTGGTAAAATGCTTACCGAAGAAAAACGCCAGCGCTGGGTACACCTGTTGTTACAAACAGCAGATGAAACAGGCCTTAAAAGCGATCCTGAATTCCGGTCGGCCTTTGTGGGCTATTTGGAATGGGGGAGCCGCATAGCCGTGATCAATTCCCAGCTAACGGAAAACCCCATGCAAAAAGCCGAACCCATGCCCAAATGGGGTTGGGGCGAAACCGGCGGACCGTATGTGCCAGATGCAGAATAGCCTTAATTCTTTATTACATCGTTCTCGTGGTCTTTTTTCCACTGGATCGGTGTTAGGCCAAATTCATTTTTAAAGGCTTTAATTAAGGCGCTCTTGTCTTTAAAGCCCGTGTCTACGGCTACTGACTTCAGCGGTCTGTCTTCCAGCAGTAAGATCTTTACTCTGTTCCACAGAAAATCGCAACGGTACCTGAAAGCGCCTTTATTGAACAGGTGCTTAAAGCCGGCTTTTAATTTTTTCTCCGGAATGTCAACCATTTCTGCCAACACAGGAATAGTGTAATGTTGCTCTATCTTCTCGGTGATAATTTGGGCAGCATTGCGAACCTTCTGCAGGTCCTTCAGGGAAAGGTGAACTTGATACATGGAAAAGGTTTAATTGTTACGCTAATCGGTTTATTTATGGTCGTACTAACGGTTAGTAAATACGATGTAAGTGGAATTTAGGGAATATGGTTTGCACGTTGTTATGAAATCGGAAATAAATTTTGACACGCGATCAGCGACCAATAACCGATAATTTTCATTGTATCAATTACTACTGCAGGAATCCCATTGATAATTAAGGCGATGCGGCGGTAAATTACTTTGTTCGCAAGGGGCAAATTGTGTACCTTTATCCAACTTCAAATTATTTTTTTGTTGTCGCATTCTTTCAAAACAACAGGTTTCTGGTAGATATTGTGCATCCTGTTCACGTTTATCGGCTAAAATAACACGCCTATTGCCAGAATTGCACAGTTACAAAAAAAGATAACCATTTCAATTATTTGTAATCTTACCTGTTTACATTTGTGAATCCCTTATAATTTGTAACCCTGAGCGTATGCGTATAATGACAACCGTATTTTCCCTTCTTTTGGTGTATGTGAGTACCGGATGTAAAACCGGGTATGACCTGGAAACTGATACATTGACCAGGGTTACTATGAACAAATCAGACACGATCTTTCAATTCCATACAATTAATTCAACTGAAATCAATTATAAGGTAAAAGAAACTGATTATTTTTATTGGTTCCGTGCCGACACCATTCTGATGACCCGCGGCGGTTTTGACGGCAAACTGCTGCATGGTGAATACAAGTCGTTTTACCCAAATAAAAATTTAAAAGAAAGCGGCCGCTTTGAATACGGTTTAAAGATCGATGAATGGAAAAGCTGGCATAGCAACGGAGAATTGCAAACTGTTTCAATATGGCACGCTGGTAAAAAAGATGGCAAATTCCAGGAATTCACTCAAAATGGTCAAAAACTTAGAACCGGTAAATACAAAAGCGACAAACTTTCTGGTTATATAATTACTTATGCTGGGGATACGGTAGCCAATAAGTTATTGTACAGGAATGGGCAACCTGTTATTAAAGAGAAAAAGAACGATACAGGAAAAAAGAAATCTCAGCATGCTGCACAAAAATAAAGTGCCCGCCAATTCACTTATTCTAACCATCATTATTGCGTTGATACTGGCAATTTTATGTTCCTCGCTAATCTTGTTGAGTTTTTATTCGCGCCAGCATCAGCTAACCACCGACATTGAACAACGGTTAAACCGGAACCTTGAATCAGCCACGAACCTGGTATTGGAAGGTGAGGTGGTTATGGAATCAACAACCGATACCATTGATCTGTTCGATAAACAGCAGGATTCGGTGTCCATTAAAGTAGCACCCTGGGGAATGTTTGAGGTGGCTTGCATAACTGCTTTCAGTAACCTGTTTACTAAACAGAATAGTTTTATCGGCGGCTCCTGTTTGCCCGCATATATGGATGGCTGTCTTTATCTGGCTGATCACAAACGGCCACTTTCGCTAAATGGCAATACGATCCTGACCGGAGATGTATACCTGTCAAAAGGCGGTATTAAGCCAATATATATCAATCAACGCGGTTTCAGCCATTCAAACCTGGTGAATGGCAATATTAAACCAAGTGCAGAGGCCCTGCCTGCATTGAGTGCCCCCATCATTGACAATTTGTATAAACAACTCAGGGATAGTACCGGTGAAGAGTTTCCGTCGGGTGATTCGCTGGTACAGACGTTTTATGATAGCGCCCGCGTCTTTCATTCAAAAAATGTTTGTCAAATAAGCGACATAACCCTGAAAGGGCATGTATTGATAAAAGCAGATAGTTTAATTGAAGTAGAGGCAAGCGCTCACCTGGAAGATGTTATTTTAATAGCCCCTGTTATTCGCTTTAAAATGGGTTTTACTGGAACGGTTCAGGCTGTTGCAACAGATAGTTTAATAGCAGAAGCAGGCTGCGGATTTGAATATCCGAGCGCATTGGTATTATTAAAAAAGCCGGATCTGAAAATGCAGAATGTACTACGGCTCGAGAAAGGTTGCAGACTGAAGGGGCTGATCATAGCCAGGTGCAATAATGAAGATATTACCAGAACCAGGGTGGATATAAAAGAAAGTACACTCATTGAAGGGATTGTATATGTGATGGGATATTGTTCCCTGGGCGGGCGGGTTAATGGAACCGTTCTTTCAGACTATTTCATCTACCAAACGCAGAACATTATGTATGAAAACTGCCTGGTTGATGTGGAAGTAAACAGAAAGAAATTGTCGCCTTATTTCATAAGTTCACCGGTTTTTCAGCAGGCAGCAGTAAAGCAGATCATTAAATGGGTAAAATAGTAAATAAACGTATTTCCGGAGCTACGATCATTGAAACTGTTGTAGCTATGGTTATTATCCTGGTATTATTTAGCATAACCACTACCGTTCTGGTGCAAACCAGTTTGCGGTCATTTTCAATTAAACGAATAAAGGCGGCGCAATTGGTGAATACCTGTTTTGTAAAAACAACCAATGAGAAAGCTTTTTTTGATGAACAACTTGTAATGGATGAATTTTTAATAAAAAAGGAAGTACAGTATTACAGCAGGAACAAGCATATATTATCTGTGAGAATTAGTGTTGCTGATAATAATAATGAATTGGTAAGTGAACAACGATTAATCCGGAATAAGTGAAAGCGACAACCAGACTGCGGTCTTTTACTATTATGGAACTGATTATGGCCATGCTGATCAGCAGCGTGATCATTGCTATAGTGTTTTATGTTTACTTATTGTTCAATCACCAGTTTTCGAATTACCGGGAAAAGGCAAATGCCATCGATGAATACCTGGTGCTGCAAAAGGCTTTGCAAACGGATCTTGAATCGGCTGATGTTATCAGTACCCCTTCACCTAATGAAATAACCTGCATGGGTATACCCGATGGAAGAACAGTTCTGTATACTTTCAACAATGCATGGATAGCCCGTTCCTGTGGCGATGCGCAGGATACCTTTCGCATTAAAAACAACGGATATGAGGCTACGCCATTAAATGAAACCGGTCTTGTAGAATCACTGGTGTTAAAAATTACAGTCTCAGCTGTGCCATTCAGGACCACTTACAGAAAAATATACAGCGCCTGCCAGCTAATGAAACAACAACCAGCTTATGAATGAACCACTTGACTTACGAAAAATAAAGGCCCGGCAAACAGCTAATGTAACTGCCAGGGTGGAAACTTCCGAAGCGGAAAAGGGCATCTGGGGTTTTCTCAATAAGGATATTCAGTTGGGCGGCGACAAATTACCCGACCGGATAAAAGAAAGTTTTTATCTGGAGTTATCAACCTTGCTCGAAGCGGGTGTTGATATCCGAACGGCGCTGGAGTTAATAAAAAACGAGCAAAAGAAAAAGAAAATAAAAACGCTTTTTGAAGATATTCTGCAACAGGTGGTTAACGGAACTACTTTATCGGAGGCATTGAGACGCAAACGGCATTTTACCAGCTATGAATATTTCAGTGTGCAGATTGGCGAAGAAACCGGAAAATTATTGCAGGTATTAAAAGAGTTATCTGTTTTTTTTCAGAAAAAGATCAAACAGCGCCGCCAGGTTACCGGCGCGCTTATGTACCCGGCAGTGGTGTTGGTGGTAGCCTTTTCAGCAGCTGCTTTTTTGCTTACCTATGTGGTACCTATGTTCTCTGATGTTTTTAAACGGTTTGGGAATGATCTGCCGCCGGTTACAAAAGCCGTTATCAGTTTGTCGGTATTCCTTAAAAAATATACCGGTGTATTCTTCCTTTTATTGGTCACATTTATTGCCGCAGTAATGTGGCAAAGAAAGAAAAACTGGTACCGGCATCTTTCCTCGGTTGCCTTGCTAAAAACGCCGGTAGTGGGCATCATTGTTCAAAAAATATATCTTTCCCGGTTTGCCAATACTATGGCGCTGCTGGTGGGTGCAAAAATCCCCATCGTACAGGCCATTCAGTTAACCCGGCAAATGATCACGTTTTATCCCATTGAACAGTCATTAACGGTAATTGAAGAAAAGATCATTACCGGCGAGGCGTTGCATAAAAGTTTAGCCGCATTTTCCGTTTACCCACCAAAAATGATATCCATGATAAAAGTGGGGGAGGAAGTAAACCAGCTGGAACTGTTTTTTACTCGCATAGCCACGCAATATTCCAATGAGGTAGAATACCAGGCCAACATGCTAAACAAGTTGCTGGAGCCATTGATCATCGTAATTCTCGGTCTTATTGTGGGAATTGTACTAATTGCCATGTACCTGCCCCTGTTTAAATTAGGCCAGGGTTTTTGATGGGGAAAGGAAAAACTGCCCCGGCGCTTACACGTCTATTGCCAAAATCAACACACTTATTGGCTAAAATTCACGGTGATCAAAATATTTTTGAATGTTTCAAATTAAGTGAGAATTTCGAACCGTAGTAATCACGATATTTTTTTTTAACCAGTTTGACAGACCTTGTCAACCCCTGAATTGTATGAGATTAAAATTCCCGTCACTGCTCACTGCGGTATTGTGCGTTGTTGTTGTATTTATGTTACTTTCCTTTTATGTATTTTCTCCCAACAAAATTGCCTATGTGGATTCTAATAAGCTGCTGAGTGGCTATAAGGCAATGGTAGAAGCCAGAAAAGAGTTTGAAAAAAAGCAGGCTACCTGGAATGCCAATGTAGATACCCTGATGAAGGATGTTCAGGATGCCATAAAAAAGTATGAAAAATCTGCGGCCATGGGTACCGACAATGAAAAGAAGATGGCCAAAGAACTGATCAACGGCAAACAAAAACAATTATACGAATACCAGAATGCCACCCGGCAAAACGCTGCCCAGGAAGAGCAGCGTTTAACCCAGAATGTACTTTCAACAGTAAATGCCTACCTGTTACGCTACGGAAAAAAGCATCATTACAAAATGATCCTGATCGCCGCCAACGGTAACATTGCCTATGCCGATGCCGACATGGACATAACCGAAAAGGTGGTGGAAGAACTGAACAAAGAATATTCTGTACCCGTGAAATAAGTAATGTATGCGTTACCAGATAATGTTTTCCCTTCTAATAGGAGGGATTACGATGCTATGTGCCTGTAGTGGATCGCCTAAAGCGATGAGCCGGGTGGAACTGATTAAGTTTTTAGGAGATAAAGACCATGGTTTAAGCCAGGAACAGGAAGTGAATGGCATTCAGGTAAAAGTATCTTATCAGCCATCCTCTTTATTAGCTGCGCAGGAACTGAACAATGAAAGGCTGCCAGCAGCTTCCGTGATCGATTCAGTAGAAAAGAAATACAAAAAGAATTATTATTTCCTGTTAAAATTTACGAAAGACGGTCGGGAAGCGATCCGGCAATTGGGTGACTTTAGCCGGTACAGTGATATGGTACAGGTGTTGTCGTTTCAAATGGCCCGGTTCGTGAACGTTACTACGCCGGCAAAAGATACTGTTTCACTCACCGATTTTCTGTTCGATCAAACCTATGGTATGAGCGATGGAAATACGGTGTTATTGTGTTTTGACAAGGAGAAGTTGCAAAACAAAAAAGAGATCGAAGTAAATATAGCGGAGTGTGGATTCGGCACCGGTAGCCTTAAATTCCACTTTGATCAGAAGGATATTGAGCGAGTGCCGTCACTTGATTACCGGAAATTAAAATAAGAGTCACGATATACCAATCATTAACACCAAGAGATTCCTGTTATGCTGCAAGGTAAAAGAACCCGCAGAATAATAGCGGCTACGCTATTGACTGTAATGCTCAACAATACATTGGCGCCAACGGTAACTTATGCTTTAACGTCAGGGCCAACCGCTCCCGAAGCCACCAGTTTTGAGCCGGTAGATACTACCGACATGGTGAATTTGCAATCAGGAGATTTTACGTATAATATACCATTGATGGAGGTGCCGGGTCCTGAGGGCGGTTATCCATTGTCTTTGTCTTACCACGCCGGCATACAACCTAATGACGATGCGAGTTGGGTAGGACTTGGCTGGACGCTTAACCCCGGTTCAATTTCAAGAAGTGTAAGTGGTTAT
>CBIMFG010000207.1:0-6824 GCA_966243125.1 uncultured Niastella sp. | reverse complement strand
GAATTTATCTTTATCCAGCATGTCAATAAGCTGAAGAAAATTCTCCAGCGGCCATTCTCTTGCACTGCCCTGCGATTTAGGGTGCAGTATGAGGTTATATTTATCCTTTTGTATCAGCGAAGCAAACTGAGGCGGTACCGGCTGCAGTTTTTCAACTCCAAATAATGGCATTATATCCTGTAAGCTATAAGTGGTATTTATTCCAAATGGTTGTAACAGTTTCAGGTTAAGCTGGGCTTCGTGCAGGTCAGATTTCTTGCGACTGAGTTTTACCAGCTTGTTACAGGTAAACCAATGGTACAGGCGGTTGGTGGTGCCAATGCGTAAGGGAATGCCTAACTGGCGAGCTCTTTTGGCAATACCTGATTTTGGAAACACGTGCAGTATACATTGAGGCGCCTGCCCACCTATCAGCACTTCCTTTTGTAAAAAGTCTTCCACATCAATAAACTCGTCAACATACTTACAGGCTTCAATTACCGGCCGCGTATACGCTTTACCCATAAAACCGATAGTCATTGCAGGGAAATGCTTTTTTAACGCGGCAGCTACCGGCAAGGTTAAAATTACATCTCCAATGCTATCTGTTCTGCTGATAATAATATTTTGAGGAACCGTATTGATGGCATTCATTGAATTGTTTTTATGTTAGCGGTTTATCAAACAGGTATGGGATTATCTTAGTATCTTATAGTTCCGGTAATCGAACAGGCGTTTGCCGGTTGTTCTTTCAATATAATACAAGAGCCGGTTCTTGAACGAAAAGTGTTTCTGGTTAATATTCATTTCAATATTCCAGTTCTGCTTGTTGATCCTTTCCTGCATTACTGCCGGATGCGTACCTGTGAATTTTGCCAGTGAATCAAATTCATTATTGAAGTCCCAGAGATCAGATTCGGTTAAATGATTTTGCCATTCTTCATCTGTGCGCCAGAACTTACCCAGGTTCCTTTGCTTTTGCATCATTTGCTTTGGGCTCTTCACCCAGCCATAGTGATAAATGTGTGCGTCAATCAATTTCACCTGTAGTTTACGGCCATCTTTGCGAAAGCCCTGGGCATCTTTATACGAATGAATATTTTTATCGTTTCTAATGATACGTATTTCCCGGTTGTACCAGCGCCGGCTATCACCCACATAGTTATACGTACCATAAAAGTGGGTGTATTTGAATAACAGTCCTTCTACTTCTTTTTGATCTTTATATTTTTTTGCGGCTTCCAGAATAACCGGGTGATATTTTTCGTGCAATACTTCATCGGCCTGAATGTAAAAAGCCCAATCAGCATCGGGCGATACATGTGCAAATGCTTTATCTGTTTCAGCTGCCAGCACGGCGCCGCCTTTGCGTAATGCAGGATCCCAAACAGAATGCACAATGCGTATCTTATCGCTCTTGATAGATTGTATTAAACCCACAGTATCATCTTCACTATCGCCTATACTAACAATCATTTCAGTTACCAGCGGCAGTATAGATTGTATAGCTTCTATTACGGGATAATCATTAATTACAGCATTTCGTATAATAATAAATCCCGAAATTTTCATAACTTTTATTTAAATAGGGTGTTAAAGAAAATAGCAATATACCCTGCAAATGTAACTGAATGTGGAATATATTTTACAGGTTTAAAAACATTGTGGTAGATTGCAAAACGTGTATTATTATGACAAATTTTATTCCCATATTTCCCCTGAACATTGTAGTTTTTCCCGGTGAAAAGGTACATCTCCATATTTTTGAACCGCGCTATAAACAGCTGATCACTGAATGTTTTGAAACCAAGAAATCATTTGGTATCCCATCGGTGGTAAATAACAGGTTGCAGGAAATGGGCACCCTGGTTCAGGTGAACGAGATAGTGCAAACGTATGAGAATGGTGAAATGGATATTAAGACCGAAGGGTTACGCATTTTTCGCATTTTGGAGGTAATAAAACAGGTACCTGATAAAATGTACAGTGGCGCCATTGTAAATTATCCTGAAAATGATGAGGCCGGTAACCGGGAGCTGATGCAAAAAGTGGTGAACGGGGTAAAACAAATGCATCGCCTGCTGAATATCTCCAAAGATTTTAAAAAGCCTGAAGAGGATTTAAAGACGTACGACGTAGGCCACCATGCAGGTTTGTCGCTCGAAGAAGAGTATGAGTTATTAGGATTGATGAAAGAACTGCAACGCCAGGAATTTATAAAAAGGCATTTACAAAAAGTATTGCCCATGTTGCTGGAAATGGAACAGTTGAAGGAAAAGGTAAAACTGAATGGCCATTTCCGTAATCTATCAGCTTTTGATTTCGATCTGTAGCAGTATTTTATTTGGCGGAAACAAAAAAATCACATTTCTTCATCCGGTATTTGATCCAGCAAACCGTTAAAATCTATACAGATTGGTTCATACAACTACGCTTTGTTTTGATTTCGGCAATACCCGGTTGAAATGTGCCGTGTTTAGTAACAGGGAATTACAGGAGGTGCTTATTCTGGAGAATGATAGCAATGACACCATTCAACACCTCATCAATACTTACAAGCCTGCCAAATCAATACTGTCATCAGTAGTAAATCACAACCCTGAAATGGAACAGCTGTTAGCCGCTGTATCCAAATTCCATAAACTAAGTCATCAGTCAAAAATACCCATCACCACACCGGTGGGCAAGCCATCTGATATTGGCGCCGACCGGCTGGCGCTGATGGCCGCTGCGGTAGATCTTTTTCCCACACATAACAATCTGGTAATAGGGTTGGGAAGTGCCATCACCTATAACTTCGTTAATAAGAACAAAGAGTTTTTGGGTGGCGGAATATCACCAGGCATGGAAATGCGGTTTAAATCATTAAAAATGTTTACCGCTAAACTGCCCCTGGTTGAAAAAGACTGGAATTTACCATTGATAGGCTACGATACGCGTACCAATATACTCAGCGGCGTAATTCTGGGCATGGCGAAAGAGATAGATGGCATGATTGATGCCTATGCAGAACGATACCGGAACTTTAACGTGGTCTTAACCGGGGGCGATGCACCCTATTTTGTGTATCATTTGAAAAACAGGATATTTGCAGACCCTGACCTTATTTTCAAGGGACTTTATGCTATCAGCGAACACAATAATGTGTAACAGAACGAAGTTGTTAGCAGGCGAAATATGCGAAGAACCAACCGAACATATTATTTTGTTGCCGCAGCCCTGTTGATGGGTTGTTTTTTTGTATTTACCTCCTGCGAAAACGACGAGAAGGAAGTTGACAACCTGTTTAAAAAGCAGGTAGCTGTTGAAGAGGCCAAAAATATAGAAAGCTATTTAAGCCAGAGTGGTACTGTAAAGGCCAAACTCACTTCTCCATATATGCTGCGCGTACAGGTTCCCGATTCCCCTTATATGGAATTTCCCCGCACCATGCATGTTGATTTTTATAACGACAGTACGGTTATCGAAAGCACGGTAGATTCCCGTTATGCCAAGTATGTAGAGTATGATCATAAAGTACTGTTGCGCGACAGCGTACTGGTACAAAGCCTTAAAAATGGCGATACCCTGCGTACCCAGGAACTTTGGTGGGACCAGGATAAAAAAGAATTTTACACCGATAAGCCAGCCCATGTATACCAGCGCGATAAAATAATTTTTGCGAAGAATGGCTTACGCGCTGCCCAGGATCTTACTACCTACACTTTTTACAGCAGTTCGGGCCCCATGCTGGTGCCCAACAATGGTATACCGCAGTAGCCCCAATAAAATTTTGTTGGCTAAAGCCCTTCAGCCTTACATTTGACGCCTAAATTCATTTTTATGGAATACAGACGATTGGGCCGGTCGGGCGTACAGCTAAGCGTTTTATCTTATGGCAGCTGGGTAACTTTCCACAAGCAGGTTGATGATGGTATAGCAGATGCATTAATGGGTACAGCCTACGATGCGGGTATTAATTTTTTTGATAATGCAGAAGGTTATGCCGGTGGCGAAAGCGAAAAAATGATGGGCCGGGTATTGAAGAAAAAGAATTGGGATCGCACTTCGTACATGGTATCGTCGAAAGTATTTTTCGGCTTGCACGGAAAGAACAATAAGCCAAACCAGGGCGGCTTAAGCAGAAAACATATAGTAGAATGCTGCCACGGAGCGCTGGAGCGCCTGCAGCACGATTACCTTGATTTGTACTTCTGCCACCGTCCCGACCCCACAGTTCCTATTGAAGAAGTGGTTTGGACCATGCACAACCTCATACAACAGGGCAAGGTATTGTACTGGGGAACCAGTATGTGGAGCGGGGCAGAAATTATGGAAGCCCACCGCGTGGCGCAACAATATTGCCTTATTGGGCCGGTTATGGAGCAACCGCAATACAATATGTTTGAACGGTATAAAATGGAAATGGATTACCTGCCCGTGTTTCAGAACGTAGGTTTGGGAACCACCATTTGGAGCCCGCTGGCAGCCGGCTTTTTAACCGGGAAATACAATGATGGTATACCTGAAGATTCAAGGCTGGCTATAAAAGGCTTTGGCTGGTTGCAGGACAGATGGCTGCAGGATGAAAAACTGAAAAAGGTAAAACAACTCACCGGGCTGGCCCAACAACTGAATGTTTCCCTGGCATCACTGGCCATTGCCTGGACCATAAAAAACCCCAATGTTACAACGGCCATTTTGGGTGCCACCAAAACAGAACAATTGCAGGAGAACCTGAAAGCATTGGATACGCTGAAAGTTTTGACGCCCGATGTACAGGAACAAATAGAAAATATTTTACAAAACAAACCTACGATGGACCTGGCATAGGCGGTTCGTTAAATAGTTTTACAAAGAACATTTTATACCCCCGACGCGTCGGGGGTATCTTGTTGTAATAACGGTTACTGGCACGTAGAATTTCACGTAACTAACCCGGTGCCACACCTGTTAAATGATTTTTACCTATATACTGCTCTCTATACCTGGTATTATTACTATCTCTTATTGCAAAAACAGCATAAGATATCCTGATTAAAAAAATCTGTAAAAATTACTTAAGATTTCGTGCCTGCTGGTTGTTTCTTATATCATAGAGACACAGAAAAAAGAAACTAAAAGTTATTATAAACTTTCTAATAGGGGTTAAATAGTGCATAGGGCAAAAAGGCCGCCTTTTTTCAAGGGCGGCATTATTTTCTCTGCTAAATTATTAGCAATGCAAGCCGCCTCAAAAGTATTGAGGGTATAAAAAAGAAAACCGGCTTAGAGAAGCCGGTTCATACCCTGATATTATTAAATGAGAACTAAGTGACTGTGTTATAACCTACGCTCATCAGCCTCTTACATCCTTTCTTCACTATAGCCTGGAACCAGGTTATAGATACAGCATGTACAGATACCGGAACTGGTATAAAAACACAAATGAAACGATAATGCGTTTCTTTTATTATGCGGTATCAATAATTTTTTTAACTGCTTACATATTACCAATAAACAATGTTTGTGCGCCAATTGGGCGCGGGTTTCAGCGATTTTAGGCCAGTGCAGGCTTTACTTGTTCCAAATACAATTTTGGCCTTTACCGGTTTTTACCGGCTGCTTTTCATTTCGGCAGTACTCCCCAACATCCTGGTCAGCTGGTTCGCATTAGGTACGGGACAGTAGCGTACCAGATCCCCTAATGTCTCGTATATGTGCCGTATATGTTTCGTACATGTCTCGTATATGTCTCGTACCTATAAAGGATGGAAATATGTACGGCAAACCATGGAAATAAGCTTGTTACAGGTACGAAACATTAGCGAAACAGACACGGTACAGGTACGCTCCTGGTACGGTACAAAAGGCAATAAAGAGCGGAGGGGCGTAAAGCCGGTGGCGGGCTGCCGGTTGTTATTGAATTGTTATTGGAAGTCTGCTAAACAGTTTAACCAATCCACTGCTATATAAACTCATCTTCTTTAAAATCAATTCTGTAAAAGCTAAAACCAGTTACATACCTCCATTACGCCCTAGTTAATTGCAACGAGGTGTCGGGAAAAAATTACTTAAACGTTTGTTTAATTTAAACGTTTGTTTAATTTTGTGTCTCCAAAAGAAAGAGGTTATACATGTCACTCACGGAAAAAGTAGATAAAAGAGCACATATTCTCTCGGTTGCAGAGGAGCTGTTCGCAGAAAATGGATTTGATGGGACTTCTGTGCGGGATATAGCCCAACGCGCTAACGTAAATCTTGCCATGATCTCTTATTACTTCGGTTCAAAAGAGAAGTTACTGGAAGCATTGATCGAAGACCGGGCCGGGTATACACTGGGTATTCTGGAAGAATTAAGTAAAAATCAAACGCTTACTCCATGGGAGAAAATTGACCGTCAGGTTGAATTTTATGTGGAAAAGATCATTGGCAACTTTAAGTTCCATTGTATTATGTCGCAACAATACAAGTCAACACAACCGGAAATAAAAGAGCTGCTCATCAATATAAAAATGCGCAACCTGGAACAAATAAAACAGGTGATCGCCGACGGACAAAAGAAAAAGTTTTTTAGAAAAGTAGATGTTGAACTAACGATGGCTAGTGTGATGGGCACTTTAACGCACATCACTAACTCCAAGGCGCTGTATTGCCGGCTAATGAAAATAGATGAAACCGATGATGCCAGTTACCGTAAAAAAATAGCACCGCGGTTAAAGACCCATTTAAAACAAATGATGCGGGCGCACCTGGATATAAAAAATGAAGAATAACATTTATAATATAGAACGCATGAACTTCACAAAGCAAATAGTATCGGGATTAGCCTTATTACTAACTATTATCTCTGCACAAGCACAAACAAGAACCATCAGCCTGGAAGA
>CBIMFG010000206.1:0-6837 GCA_966243125.1 uncultured Niastella sp. | reverse complement strand
GCTAAAAAAACAGCACATACGCCAAAAGCGCCGGTAGCGCCATTGATGACGATGGTTTCACCGGCGGTGAGTTGGGCCTTCATCAGTCCGCCATAAGGCACTACAAAGCGGGTAACGGCCGCTAATTGTGCATCGGTATAGGGTTCCAGTCCATCCAGCGGTGTAAGGGTTTCCACAGGCGCCAGCACATAAGCAGCGAGTGTACCATCGGGCCAATCCAGCTGCGCCGGCAGTGCGGCATCGCCATTCTTTGTAATACCCAGTAACAACATCATGGGATGGGCCACGTTATCGCGGGCGGTAATGTAAGAGCTAAGCGCCACGCGCTGCCCCTGGCGCAGGTGCCATACATCCCGGCCAATAGCTTCTACATACCCAATGGCATTGCTGCCGATGGTAAATTCCTGCGGGGGTGGATTGTACACAGCCAACTTGCCTTCCGTGTAAGCCTTGAGGTAAGAGACCAGCGACGAAACAGACACTTTTACCAGCACGCTGCCGGCACGCACGGGCGGTACCGGTACTGTTTTCAACTCCAGCTTCCCGCCCATTTTTTCAAGCCGCCAGGCTTTCATTTGCTTTTCCATACATCCTTGTTTACAACAAAGGTGGAATGAACAGGAACAATTGCCTAACGGGGATCAAATGAATAACTACGCGAAACAAAGAATTTATTTGCGGAGTGATAAGGGGGTTTGCCCGGTAGCTTTTTTAAAGAAGGTGGTAAAGTGGTTGGGGTATTCAAAGCCAAGACTATAAGCAATATCGGCCACCGGCCAATCGGAATAATACAGCAGGGCTTTGCTTTCGCTTAACAGGCGATCGGCAATCAGTTGCCGGGTTGTTTTGCCGGTAATTTGCTGTACCACGGCATTGAGGTGATTGATGTGAACGGCCAGTTCGCCGGCAAAATCAGCGGGCTTCTTTAGTTGGAGTGGTTCATGGGGCGTGGTGATGGGGAACTGTTTTTCCAACAGGTTTAAAAAACGCGTGGCCAGCCGCATGGCAGCATTGTACCTGGGTGTGTGGGTGGTAATGGGTTCCAGCTTCCGGGCTTCATGCAGCAGTAACTCTACCAGGTGGCGGCAACTGTTATAACGGCCGGTATAACCGGAGGAATATTCCGCCACCAGGCGGTTAAAATAAAATTGAATGGTGGCCAGGGTGTTTTCATCGGGAATAAACACCTGGCCGGTGGACTGGAATAAATGGTCATCGGGCAGGTGTTGGCGCCGCAAGGGATCTGCCAAAAACTCACTGGTAAAAACGCACCAGTAGCCGCTTCGTTTTATTTCCACGGGCTCAAAGCTGTAATGCACCAGCGGATGGAGCAACACCAGGGCCGGCTGCTGAATATAAACAGTTTCCCCATCCAGCGTAAGAAAACCTTCGTGCAGCACCAGCCAGATCTTGTAAAAATCCCGCCGCGCAGGCGCTGCTTGCACCGGTTTGTTGTTCAACTGATAATGTGCTGCCCTAAAAGAAGCAGCGAGTTCATTTCCGGAGCTCATGCCCATGCTTTTGCACAAAATTACCAAAAACAAAGAATGGAACAGGCTGCTTAATCATATAGCGTAATGGCATAAGTTTTACAGCCTATATTACATACGTTGTTATTCCTGCCCAATACACAATTGCTCAAACACATAAAAATTAATACAATGAAAAAACTTTCAAAGATTGTCATTGCAGGAATGTTATGCGGCAGCCTCACCGCTACCACGCCACTGCTGGCACAAAATGAAACCAATGCGGCCACCAACCAACGGGTTGACAGGGACAATGATGACGACACCGGCAAATGGGGCTTGTTGGGCCTGGTAGGTTTGCTTGGCCTGCTTGGCATGCGCAAAAAGGACTATGACACCAACAGAACGCGAACAACCGCCAGAAACCCATAGGATGCCCATGGCTCCCGGTGTTGGTATTTTGGGTAACTGTATAAAAATTACCACTTATTGGCAACGTTTATTACGGGCCGGCTGACCAGGGCAACCAGCTTATTCACCCTGCGCTCAGCTGGTCCTTTTTAACCGAAAGAAGCCTCTTATTTCATGTGGGACCAGTCCATCGCTGGTATAAGTAAATTCAAAGTACCCTTCTACCAACCCACCCGGCGCATCGTACCGGGTGATGGTAAGCCTGCCTGTTCCCTTTTAGTAGTAACCTCCTGGTTTAACACCATGGCATTAAATGTGGTAGGGTTGCTGCCCGGCCAGGTAAAAGCGGTGGGATAAGTAAATTCTATAGAATGGAGACCCTGACGGGCGGTAATTTTTTGTGCCACGGCATCGAAGGTTAAAGTATCGCCACTTACGGGATAACTTACCCCATCCAGCGTATAATCCATAAACAAACCGGTGGGCGCTTTGCACAAACGCCAGTCCAGGTTTTTTACCTCGCCTCTTTGCCAGGGAATAATGGTATCTGTACCTACCTGTCCGGTAATATTATCCAGCAATTTTAATTTAAACGTGGTGGGATCGTACGCATCTACCACCAATGCACTGTTGTATTGCCCTTTTACAACGGGTATGTGGCCAAAAGGTGTACCGTAGAATTGCTCAACCACGGCGATGGTACCGTTTTCAACAGGCGTTCCATCGCAGTTGGTTACTGTACCTTTTAACACGCGAAGCCGGTTGGTGCCGGCCGGATAGTTCATTACCACAGGCGTGGTGTCAACATGCATAAACGGTCCGGCAGTGACTTCCTGTTGTAGCCACATACAGGTTCTCATCTTTTATAAGCACAATGGCATTAATAACCGGAATGCCATCTGCCGTGCGCACCTGAATGGTTTTATAAGTACCTTTTTCCGGCAGGCCAACACTCCATTGTCCATCACTGGTAAAGGTGAATTTGTATACAGTCCCCGTTTTTTTGGCTGTGCCTTTTTTTACCCAACCGGTTTCCCAATGCCAGGCATCCAAACTATCGGGTGCGGCTGCCTGTAATTCGGCCGGAATGGGATACTCCAGATCGGGGAGTTTTCCGGTGGCCAGTTGCGGGTGAAAAGATATCGACAGGTCGGCAAAAGACCGCAAAAACCATCGCTGCCCGTTCTGGTCTACAGTTGTTGATAGATGCGAGAGCAGAAAATTGGGTGAAGTGGCACTGGCCATGCCGCCGCTTACTTGTGCGGATTGATTACCATAGGATACCCCAAATGCATTATTGGGATATATTATTTTACCGCCATTGGGTAAATTAAAATAACCGCTGCCATTACCGGTGGAGATACTGCTACCGGCAATGGATGGCGGGCCATCTATATCAATTTAATTTCTGGCGGCCACCAGCACTCCCATAAACAATGCGGGCAACATATATTTTACAAAAGACATAGCAGTTATTGTTTTGCGTTACCGGAATTATAGGTATAGTATGCTTTGTTCTGATTTACCAGAATAAAACCAAACACGGGATAGGAAACGGGCACGTTAGCGGGCAGTTTTATCCGCTGCACCGTTTTACCATTCCTGATATCGGTTACGTAAATGGATTTTATAACCACCTTGTCGGCAGCGGGTAAATTGGGATTGAGCCATACGGCCAGCTGCAGCAGGTAATTGTCGTAATTCAACAACTCCGAAGCGCCATAAGAAGTGGCGGCAGGAATGGTATCCTGGTCAACCAGGTCCTGGTTCTTCACCTGCCATTGCACCGCATTACTGATGGGATCAAACGCAATCAGTTTGGTTTCTGTATTGGCGATGTAGTTCACATCGGTTTTGATCCAGCTGCGGAACAGCGTATTGGTTTCATTGAACGACCCTTTTATAAGCCCGGAATTATAATCGAGGTAATAGTAATAATTGGGATAAGCAAGGGAATTCCAGTTGGCCGTATGCACCACCAGGTTATTACCGCCAAAAATGAATTTTTCATTGGAGATGCCCGACGCGGGGATTTGTGTTTTCCATTTTTGTGTGCCATCTGTTGTATTGATGGCCATTACGCCTACGGTATCGCTGGTATAGGCATACAATACATTGTTGTTGACAGAAAAGTTGCTGCCGAACTTTGCATTGTAGGTTTTATCCCAGATAACGCTGCCGGTGTTCTTGTTAAGGCAAATAAACCTGTTCTGATCCTGACCCCCATCAAACCTGTCGTTTCCCGGTATAATGATCTGGTCGCCGTTGATGACCGGAGTGGTCATTGGACTAAAATCACCTATGCCGGTGGTTTGTTTTTGCCATTTGATGGTACCCGTTCTTTTGTCCATGGCATATAAAAGGCGGCTTCCATTATCGCCGTTATACCCGATCGCATACGCCAAATTGCCCGAAATGACAACTGAATTTCTGGTAGTAGGAATGGTGGCGCTGAAATAGATACTGCCCACGCGGCGTTCCCATACGATGGCGCCGGTAACTGCATCAACACAGGAAGTGCCATACCGGCCGGCCGTATAAATAAGGCCGCTGTCATAGGCAAGCGGCGCATAATTATTATTGCCCGATGTAAATTGTACCGCCGGCGACTCCAGGTATTTGTTGGTCTTCAGATCGAAAGAGCGGATCTTTAAATCACCTGAGGCCCAATAAATGGTTCCTTCAATTTGTACGGGTTTGGTGGAGTCGGAATTTCCGTTGGTGGTATTATCGGGATCAGCGGTGTCTTTTTTACAACCAATAACACCCACTACAATAACTACCATAAAACAACGAAGAGCATAATTAAAAATTCGCATACAGGTTAAATTGAGAATGGTCAACAGGGCGATGATGCAAAGTGCGGAGATTGGAAATTAAGCGGATTGAATTGTAAATGCGACACAAAAGTAATTGATTTTGGAGGAATTGGCGGATTATATAAAAGTTTCGCTTAATTTAATAGGCAGAGATGTATCAAAATACATTTTTCAATATATTTACAGAACGACCTAACCTGCTTCCTGATTCTAACCTCTACCGCTACCGTGTTATACTGCCAGTAACCTTCAGACGCCCCGATAGAAACTAATTTTTTACCTGAAAAAATTATCATGAGAAAAAATGTACGCTTTCTCCTGTCGGCCTATTGCGTTATGTTACTTGCTTTGCCACCACAACTGTTTGCCCAAACCAGCGCCACCAGCACCCTCACCGGTACCGTTACCACCACTTCGGTGGCCAATGGGTTCGATTGGGTGAACCCCAATAACATTCAAAACGCAGATGGCGTGTATACTACCAGTGCTATTACCGGTTCTAACAAGAATACGTATTATTTAGATGCAAAGAATTGGGGGTTTCAAACCACCACCAGCGGACAAGCGAATTATATTCCGCCCACTGCCACTATAAACGGCATTGAAGTGAACATTACCTGGCGTAAAACAGGAACGGGCAATATAAAAGAGACCAGGGTTATTTTGCTAAAGGCAGCAGCAGAGGCCGGCAATAATAACAGCCGCGGCAGCTTGCTGCCCACCACCGCCGCCATTGCAAAGTTTGGCAGCAATATTGATATGTGGGGAACCACCTGGACGCCAACTGATGTAACCAACGCCGGTTTTGGCGTTCGCATTCAGGGCAAAAACCAGGGCAGCCGCGCGGCGCAGACCGAAATTGATTATGTGAAGATCACGGTTTACTTTAACCAGGTCTTTTACTATTCAAAAAGCACCGGTAACCTGGAACTAACCAGCACCTGGGGAACCAGTACCGATGGTACCGGCACGGCCCCCACCAACTTTACCACCGATGGACGGGTTTATTTTTTAAGGAACCGCGCAACCGCCAGTCTGACCGCGAATGTAACCGTTAGTGGCGTCAATTCTAAATTGGTGATTGGTGATGGAACCAATGCTACCGCCTTAACCATACCCTCGAACTTTACGTTAACCGCCCCAACAGACATTGCAGCCGCGTCGTCCCTTATTATTAATAACACCACCAGTCCGGTGTTGAATTCCATTGCCACCAACACTACGGTTACTTATGGCGCCACGGTTGACCAAACTGTACAGGAAGCGAGTTATTACAACCTTACGTTATCGGGCTCCGGCAATAAATTACTGCAAACCGGCGCCACCGGTATTACTTCGGTGAGTAATGTACTCACCATTGGTACCGGCATTGTTTTTAATAACCAGGGGAACAACGTATACATCTCCGGTGCAACCAACGGTATTTCGAACAGCGGTACTGCCAGTGGCAGCGGCCGGTTTATTTATTCATTGCAGGATGTCAGCACTTCCATAACCGGTACTGCAGCAGGCACGTACAGCAACCTGGAGGTAGATTTTACTACCACTGCCACCACCCGTACTGTAACCCTGGGCAATGCCGCCACCATTACTGGTACGTTATACCTTACCGATGGCACCTTTGCCAATGGTACCAATCTTACGATGAACACCGGCAGCACCATTGCTGTAACCGATGGCACACTGGGCAGCCCCATCAGCAGTAGTGGTTATAATGTAGTGTACAACCCCTACTCCACCGGTTCACCCAAAACAACCGGTAATGAAATTACCGGCACGCCGCGCAACCTCACCTTACAAACAGGGAGCGGACTGGCGCTTAATTTAAACAGAAACCTGGTGCTTACCGGCACGCTGTTGTTAACCAGCGGCACGCTGGACCCTACCACCACTAACTATAACATTACGGTAGGTGGCGACTTTACCAACAATGCCACGCTTACGGCGCGCAATAATACATTTACGTTGAATGGCGGTGTGGCACAAACCATCAGTGGCAGTGCCGCACAGTCGTTTTATAATCTAACGGTGAATAATACCGCGGGCGGCAGTGTGTTGCTTTCCATCCCCATCAGCGTTAGCAATGTACTTACCCTCACCAATGGTATTGTAACCAGCAGCAGCACCAATACGTTTAC
>CBIMFG010000205.1:0-6856 GCA_966243125.1 uncultured Niastella sp. | reverse complement strand
CAATAGCTGTCCAATTGGTTTCATCGGTTGAACTCTCCCATTGGTAAGCAGGAATAACTCCCGGGTCTCCCCCAGCGCTGTTTGTGAGAATGAGTGGCGAAGCGTTGCCGCCTGATGTAATGATCTGGGAGCAATTTACCGAACCCGCATTGCAGGGAATATTTACGGTAATGGAGTTGGTATAGCCCGTTGCAGTGCCGCTAACAGTCTTCCTGCGATAAAAGAAGCTTTGGGTTTGTGCCGTTGAAAAAGTATAGTTTTGAGAAGTAGCCCCTGTAATGTCTGTAAAGTTGACATTATCGACAGAACGCTGCCATTGGTACTGGTATGAGCCGTTTCCACCGCTCGATGGCGTGGCGTTTATTGGGGAAGGTATGGTATTGTAGGCAACACTAAAAGATGCAGTAGTAATGCTTCCAGGGTTCAAATAAACATTTACTACCGCAGACGGTGTATAAGCCACTTCAACACCGCAGGTCACTTTTCTTCTGTAGTAAGTTGTTGTGCCAACAGCGCCTGGTGAATAATTAATACCGGTAGCTCCGGAGATGTTAAAAAAGTTACTGTTGTCTGCGGAATACTGCCATTGATAAGAATAGCCTGAACCGCAGCCACCGCCTGACGCAGAGCCACAGGAAAGTATGGAAGCATTGTCACCTGGAAAAATATTTTGAGCCGAAGGACTAACGGTATTGGCATTGAGAGGCGGGTTCACATATACATAAGCGGCTTGTGTATATTCAACAGCGCCGGAATAGTTCGCCGTTACTTTTCTTCTAAAATAACTGGTTTGTGTTAGCCCTGAAGAAAAGATCAGGTTTTCTCCGGAGTTAGCCATACCAGACCAGTTGCTTCCGTCAGTTGATTGTTCCCACTGGTAATTATAGCCACTATTGTCACAATTGCCACCGGAAGCCGGTGAACAATCAATTGTAGCGGGTGTTGCCCCATAGTTAACGGTTTGAGAAATATTGGAAGTGATATAACCCGGAGTTAAATTTGATACTACCGTTACACTTAAATAGGTGTTTCCGTTGGGCGTGCTAACACTAATTGATCCGGATGAGATAAATCTAATGGTTAACCAATACAGGTTATAACCACTTTCATACGAAATGCCGTTTGAGGATACTCCGCCACTGATATTCCAATAAAAATTGCCCGAACCGGCGTTGCCTAGATAATAGGCGTAATCTGTTCCCGGCTGCACACCAGTAGGGCCCATCAGGAAAACCTGGGAAAAACCTGCTTTTCCAAGAGACAGAAAACATAAGCAGATGGTTATTCTTTTTATAACGGACTTATATAGCTTAAGCATTGGTCATCGTTTGTAATTGGGCAAAATTGTTTATCAGGTTATTGCCTGTATTTGTACTCAAAAGTTTTTATGATATTGCCGTCTTTGTCTTTGATCAATTGCATGCGTCCTAATGCGTCATAGACGTAATAGCTGGTACGGTTGTTTGCATCTGTTAGCGACGTTATGCCAATCAGCGGATCATACGTATACGTTGTCATTAATGCGTTTTCAGTGTAAAGACGCACCTCGTCTATGCCGCCTGTTCCCGAAACAGATAATGAAGCACCTGTAGCTGTAATCTTATGTTCGAAATAAGTCCAACCGTTAACTGTTGGTCCGGTAGTTACAGTGCCGGAACCACCGTTCACCGTATAAGGGCTGGCTGTATTACGCCAATAAGAAACTATATAGGTTTTGCCGCTGCTAACTGTTTTATCTATCGGGGTAGAAGCAGTAAGTTCATAGTAGCGCCTCCCTGTAGGCACAAAGGTTCCTGCAGTGGGTGTGGTAGCTGTTCCGTTGTAATTCCAGTTGCCCTTCGCATCATCTTCGAAAGAAGAATAGGCTATATCACTGGCGTAGGCATTATTCACCTCAGCGGTCATATACCTGTCATTATACCCCCACAGATAAGCAGAACGGACTCCATCTTTGGAAACCGACCCGAGCGGATTACCATTCGCAGTATAGTCTGTTACTTCAGTTCTTTGCACATAATTGGATGCGGATGGCGTAATCTCCAATTCGTACTGCTTAGCCGGCATTATAATCTGGTTCGCACCAAATTTGGCATACTCAATTTTACTGCCCGATAATGTACTGTTGGTTGGGTATGTAATTTTCGTTGAAGTTTCAATAACAGGAGAGATGATGTTTTTTAACACCATTTCTGCAATGACAGGCGGCGTGCCTGAAGTACTGGTTTCAGGGTACTTAAACTCGTTTTCGATATTCTTTCCGTCACTGGTTTGAATCATTTTTCCATTCAACTGCGATCTTCCATTATAGTAGTAGCCTTCAATTGTGCTAATGCCGTTACCTGTTTGATCATACGTGGTGGTTGTTTTACTACTCAAAAGCGAAGCGCCCAAATATGTTCTCTTATTAAAAAACGCTCCTGCAACCGGCCAATTTGAACCCGCTGTCCAATGTTCTACGCCTGGTTGTGGCCCATAACATTCGGGTAAATAGTTTTTTCCAAACTGATAATCCAAATAGTCACTGTTCACATACTGAAAAGTGTTTGATTCTTTTCTTAACAACTTAAATTGTTGCCCCGGCGTATCGAATGTGTAATCTGCCTTCTCAACTAACCTGTTATAATAAAATGGTCTCGGCTCATAACTAAGGAGATTGCCATAACTCTTAGCGGGCTCAAAAAATTCGTCTCCCGGATAAAAACCTTTCAAGTCGTATTTGTAAACGGTTTTCCCTTTAGGGAAGATTTGGCCAAGCTCGTCAATGTTTCCGTCATAAACCGTAACTTCCGGATACACAACTGCTGTCCTGCCGTTCAATAATTGTCTGAAATTTTGTGCACTTACAGTAAAAGTCCACCCCCATTCCGATTGGTAGAATTGTATACCGCCAAACGGATTTAAAAAAGACTCGTGTTGCCCGTTTATATCCAATCCCAGAACCATATTCCTGCCAGAAATCATAGGGACACCGTACTGATGAAAATTTGCGTGGCTTAAATAGGTCAGTACATTAGGATCAGCGGTAGCTTGTCCCAATCCGCTATGAGTAAAAATGTTCGGGTACAATTGCCCGTTAATTTCGCCCAGGGTTTCCGTACCTGTAGTTCTTTTTGCCTACCACCACCCCATCGCTGGAATAATTGGTAATTGTTTTTATACGAAAGCCGGCAGCATATTTCTCCGTCCGGTTGGCAGAATCAAATGCAAAATTTCCCTGATAATCTGTTGAAGAAAGAAACCGATGGTTTTCAAATTCAAACTCCGTATAGCCGCCTGTGGGATATTTAAGCCGGTAAAGCACGGCGCAAGGTCTGGCAGGACCACGGGTTTCGCTTTGGGATAAGCTATACTTAGAAAATGGACTGGGGTCATTGGCGGCTTTTGCCACAGGGGTCACACCCGCATTCTGGGTATCAAAAATATCATAGCCAACATAGATGTTGAATTTTGGCAAAGTCATTCCACTTGATTCGGTAAGGTAACCCCAGTGATCAATGCCGCTAAACAAGCCAGGTGCAGAGTTAAAACATTCATATGTTAAGGGCGGCGCAGCATTATCGGAGCCTTTTATTGTCACAGCGTCCAAACCAGCTAACGGATAAGTGAAACAAGGATATGTTGCATTTCCCTGTAATGTTGTGGCGAAGCCAATTTCCCTGATCAAAGTTTGGTCTTCCCTGATTTGAATTTTATCTATCTGACGACTGCCAACTGAGGTTGCGTTTTTAAACGATAGTGTCACCAGGCTTTTCCCGAAACTGATAGCAGTAAGCAGCCGCATTTTGTAAGAATTAGGTATATACTCCGTTGATCTGTCAGCCAAATAGGTATGTTCCCAAAGAGTTGTTTGATTAGTCTCATTATAATGGGCTTTATGATAGTCAGATATCACTAACGCATATTCGCCGCAGGAAGTTCCTTGCGGTTGTATTTCCTCATTATAGCCAAGAAGAACAGGTTCGGTCGAATTTGGCAGATCTATCCGAGTCAACATCCAGGATACACATTGCATGGGATATGGCCCAACAACCGGGTAATCAGCCGCATCGAAAGTATATTTAACACCATCTTCATCTATGATAGTAAACGACACAATATTTTGAGAGGATAAGCTATAGGATATTTTAACCTGGCGTCCATCCGACACCTGATAAACTATATTGCCATATTGATTGTCAATGATAAAATCAAAACTTGTACCGTTTGGTAGTACCACGTTGAATTTATCATGGGCATAGTTATAATCGGTCAGACAGCCGGGACAATTATTAAAATTTACGGGTATCTGAGGGCTACCCGGGGCCTCCAGTTTGAAATCTCTCCATTCGTCCGGTACATATTCAATCGTACGTGAAACACAACCATTTATCGATAATGCCCAGCCGAAACCAAATACATCGAAATTATAACCAGGCCTGATTGGTTTTGCAGCGTATTTCAAAGCCAGCGGCAATTTATAGCCGTGGTGATTCATTTCATAAAGAGGAATCGAGATGTCAGGTACACCGGTTGACGGATTCACAGCGTAGTCTCCATACATCTTTAAAGCCTCTGCCTGGGGTGAGGTAGGAACGGATGGGATCATGGACTGAAGTGACTGACCAGTCACCGAAACTATCCAAACCATCATAAATAGCAGACACGAAATTTTTTTCATGTTCATATGACTTATATTTTCTAAAGATCCATTTGCCTGTTATATACAGCAACGTTAGATAGACACACTGTCATCTTTTATACAGCATTGAAAAGAACTATCCCCCTTTCTCTTTGTTACCGGTCGATCATTTGCAATGTGATTTTTCCCGCGTCTGGCGAGTTGTTGCGGGTATGTTCGGTTTGCTCTGCTAACAGGGCTTCCCGCCTGATAATTGTCTGATTGACTTTCTTGAAGAAAGAGGAAGGGAAATTGAGTACTTTATTTATTCCTGAACTGTCGTATTTTGACAAAGCAGGTTTGCACATGAGCAAAATAAAACATACAGCTACAGTCAGGAGTCGGTTTAACCTCATGGAAAAGGTTTAGGTTTTGATGGTTGACTTTATCACTATAAATGTATTCACATACACTGATTAAAAACAGTAAAATTTACACTTTTTGATAAGTGCGCTGTTTTCGCCTATAAGTGTGTTGATTTTAACCAAAAGCGTGCACATTATTTTAATGCCCAGGCATCTTATACCGAAAAAACTTTACAGGCAGGAAGTTTACTGCAGATATGTCTTCAGCAATATGAGAACCGGCGAACACATGATTGAGCCTGCCCAGGGCAATACTTCTTATTTGACCTTCAAGAACATTATTATCAATGGATAACATCCCGTCTGAGGTGTATTTCACCAGTGCATTAAAACTGTTTAGCGTATAGGTAATGGCTTTATAGACAGGGGTATGCGGAGATCCGAGTAGTTTAAGCAAGCCAATCAACTACAACGGTTAAAAGGCAATCCGCCTAATTTTTCTTATATATTTGTCCATGCTTTCACACATAAGAATCCCTGTTGATCTTTCACTATTTTGATTCTACCTACGTCCTTGTTTGATCCTTCAATTCTCCGGCAGTTAATTTAGTTTTGCCGATCATAGGCTTTCATGTAAAATTTTAAGTGAGTTACCTTTTTCATGATACCCTTTTACAATTATCACGGATCAGCCAATCGACTTTCAAAAAATCTTTAATTAATATAAGTACAAATAAATGAACGAAATTAGTTAATGAAAATTGGTCACCATGAAGTCAGCCTATTTATACTGTCGGGTAAGCACCGATGAACAGAAAAGAAAAGGCAATTCTCTTGAAGAACAAGAAGATCGTCTTATAAAACACTGTGAAATAAATGGCATTCAAATCAAGGGAATATACCGTGAAGATTACTCCGCAAAGGATTTTAACCGTCCTGAATGGAAAAAGCTCATTAATAAAATCCGGAAAAACACCCATAGACCGAATGAAAATATTTTATTCATAAAGTGGGATCGCTTTAGTAGAAATATTGAATACGCTTATCAAATGATAAGACTGTTAAGAGGTTTGAACGTTCAGCCCGTGGCAATAGATCAACCGATCGATTTGGAGGTACCTGAAAGCATTGTTATGCTTGCAGTTTATTTATCAATACCTGAAGCAGAGAATAGCAGGCGCGGATTGACAACCTCAGATGGCCTTCGGAGAGCACGAAAAATGGGTCGATGGCCAGGCAAAGCACCCATAGGTTATGCAAACCGAACAGATAACGATGGTAAAAAATACATTATCCCCAAACAACCTGAAGCTGATCTTATAAAATGGTCGTTTGAGCAATTAGCAAAAGGAACGTTTACGATCGCCCAGGTTAGAAGAATGGCTTGTGTGAAAGGGTTGCAATGTGGGAAGAACAATTTTTGGAGACTAGTACACAATCCCATATACTGCGGTATCATTTGGATCCCTGCAAATCGGAATGAAGAAAGGTATTTTGTAAAGGCCATTCATGAACCTTTGATCTCAGAAAGCTTATTCCAACAGGTTCAGCATATAATAAATAAAGACTGTAACAAAAGAACGAAGAAAGATGAATTAAAATCTTTATTCCCCTTAAGAACATTTATGCATTGCCCCTGGTGTGGTCGCATGATGACAGGTAGTGTATCAAGAGGGAGATGGGGCGGAAAATATCCTTACTATCATTGTACAACAGACAAGTGTATAGGTAGATTCAGAGCCGATAAGTTGAATAACAGCTATGAAGAAAAATTAAAGAAGCTATACCTACGACCTGAAGTATTTGAACTCTTTGATCTTGTGATGGAAGATGAAAACATTTTTACTTGTCGAAGAGAATATACAGATGAGCGAAAAAAAATTGAGAATGATAT
>CBIMFG010000204.1:0-6902 GCA_966243125.1 uncultured Niastella sp. | reverse complement strand
CCACAATCCTTTGTTCTTTGCCGTTTATTTTCCTGGTAAGGCTCACTGCAGTAGGTATAGGCCCCCTTACATCGCCCTCTTTAGCAGAGAAGGTAACGGTACCGGCAGCAGTTGGCCGGATATCCTGCACCGATGCGCTGCCTGCCGTATTCACCTGTTCCAACGCCATTTTACGCTGCCTGTTGGCAACAGCGGGTGTTGCCTTTTTAATCATAGCCTTGCCGGTAGTTTCGGTTGCTTTTACGGGCGATGCAGGAACCGGTGTGCTTACTGCAGACCCCAAAGCAACGGTCCCCACTGCCATTGCATCCCCAGACGTACCGGCACTGGCGTTTGTTATCATATCCAGGTCAAGGGGTTTTATCCGGTTCCAGCTTAATTTGGCATCGGTCATCAATAACGGTTGCACGGCAAATGCGCCATGAGCGTCATATAACAAACCTGTTGCACCGGGCATGGATACTTTCATGCTGTCGTCGGCATTCCGCTTTAACGGTTTGTAAAAAGCGGCAGCCACTGGCGTTACTTCCGGCGTAGCAAAATTGGGCGCCATTTCTTTGCTTTCCTGTATAATCGTACCATCCATCAATTGTACACCCAGTGGTAGCAGCAAAGGATTTAAAATATCCTTTTTGCCCGGTTCACCGGCAATCAACAGGTTGCCGCCGTTGTTGATGTATTGCTGCAGTTTGTTAATGGTAGCGGCGCCAAACTTTACTTTAGGATCTGCAATAACCAGGGCAGCAATGCCAGCGGGTATATCCTGTGTTTCCAGGGCAACAGTCCCTACATCGAACCCCTGGTTCACCAGCGAATACCTGAATTTGGTAAGCGTGGTAATGGCTTTGTAATCATGATCGCCCAATTTATCAATGTCTCTTTCCAGTTCACCGGTAAGAAATACTACTTTAGGCATCTTTGCCTGCTGCAAGCGTTTCAACGCCGCCGCTATTTCGGTTTCACCAGGCCATTGCTGCGCATCATCAAACACCCTCAAAAAAGTAGTGCGGCCTTTCCATTTCAACTGCATTACATAGCGATTGAATTCAGGGCGCAGGTCAATTATTTTATGGATCTGTTCCGGCGTAAGAATTTTATCATCCAGTTTTACATTCATTGTTTTGGAATACTGTTCTGCCAGCTCTTTCAGATTTTTAGCCTTAGTGCGCGACATATACTGGTTATCGAGCGCACTGTCGTAATAACATACGGTATTCAGCTTAATGTTATTCTTAAACCGTATGTAAGGCTCCCAGCGCGCCAGGTTGGTATTATACGACTCTGCATTGCCCAGGTACCAGTAACTGCCCAACAGGTTATTGTATGCCGTTATTTCCAGCGGTTCATCGCCCAGGTCGGCCAGTATTTTTTGCACCCGTGGTGTAATGGTGCGGGTTTTGTTAGCCGTAGCGTCATAGTAACCGATAAAAGCAGGTATGGAGGTTACATAACCGATCAGCAAGGCTGAGGCCATAATGGCCATATACCGGCCGGCTTTCACAATGGCCGGTTTCGACTCCATGCCCGATCTTAATTTGTAAATGCTAAGACCCAGGAAAATGTATATAATCACCAGAAAGTAGATGACGTCTTTGGTGGTGACAAGCCCTATCAACAATTTGGACGTACGGCCGTTCATTGATAGGAAATACGTCAACTCGCGTACAAAGGCAATATCCTGCCACAGGGTGCCGATGTAACTGAGAATACCGATCATCACGAATGTACAGATTGCAGCCACTACCTGGTAGGTAGTAAGGCTCGACATAAACAACCCAATGGCTGCATAGGCGCTTAACAGCAGGTAAAAGCCCAGTAAAGCGGTCATGAGCATTTCCGTTTCGGCATATTGTATATGATACAGGCCCGAGATCACGAATATGCCTACAATGACCACCAGTACCAGGTTGTATACCATCATGGAAAGGAATTTACCCAATACGATCTCGCTTACTTTTACAGGTGAAGAATATAAGAGTTTGATGGTGCCGCTGCTGGTTTCGCGGCTGATGAGGCTCATGGTAAGCAGGGGCATAAACAGGTACATGTTCTGCATAACGGTGGCAAACAAGCCGCGCGGGCCTAAGAACACCTGGTCGGTCAATGACTGCGTTGCTTTGAAGCTATAGATGCTGATGAGGTCCTGCGTTCTGGCAATACCCTGTAAACTGCTCAGGTATACCACACCACATTGAATCAGGAATACGATCATTAAAAACCAGGCTATGGGAGAGTAAAACAAAGTTTTCAACTCTGTTTTCGCTACTCTGATAATAGTCTTCATTAATTATTTTGTTGAGATGTTTTCGAGGATAATTGTTTGAATATTTCATCGAGGGCGCTTTTATCGAAACTGATCTCGCGCAACCGCCAGCCGTTCTGCACGCTTGTGGCAATGATCTGTTCTGAAATATCCTGGTCACCGTTAAAGTATACCCGTATCTGGCGTTCGGTAAGAAAATCAGCTTTGGTAATGCCGGGAATCTTCAGCAATTCCGCTTCGGAAGGCGGGTTCTCCAGATGCATAAGCATACTATGCGGTTCTATATAATTATTGAATGCATCCATAGTATCGGCAAATACAATGCGGCCGCTTTCAATCATCCTGATCTCTTTGCACAGCACCTGTACTTCGGTAAGAATGTGTGAAGAAAAGATCACCGCCCGGTCGGTAGCAATTTCCTTGATCAGCGCCCGCACCTCAATGATCTGGTTGGGGTCTAATCCGTTGGTGGGTTCATCGAGCACTACCAGCCGCGGGCGGTGCACAATGGCCTGGGCAATACCTACCCGCTGCCGGTAACCACCCGAAAGATTACGGATCAGCCGGTTACTGAAATGATCGATACCGCAACGTTCCTTGGCATCTTTTATCGCCGGTATCATTTTTTCTTTAGGCATCAAGCGTAATCCGGCGCAATAATGCAGGTATTCATCAACTGTTAAATCCATGTATAAAGGCGGGTTCTGCGGCAGAAACCCGATCTCCATTTTTGCCCGGGTGGGTTCTTCACGCATATTGATGCCATTGATGAATACATTTCCTTCAGTTTGGTTAAGCGCGCCGCACAAAATGTTCATAGTGGTTGACTTACCGGCTCCGTTAGAGCCAAGCAAACCTACGATCCCACTTTGGCTTATCTCGATATTGATATCGCGGATAGCCCAAGATGAAGCATACCTGTGCGACAGGTGTTCAATTTTTACAATACTATTCATAACTGGGTTGATAGCTTTTTATGGTAGTTTTTACGGATTGTTTTCCATATCGGGGTTGGCATCGGAAATATTCCTTGGGAACCTCAAAACCAACCGGTTAGGTTGTTTTAATGTATACACCGTAGTGGTGCCGTCTGCATTGTAAATGGTATGTGTAAAGTTTATGCCAGCAAACAAGGGATCAACCGATAAGCGGCGCATATCGAACCAACGGTATCCTTCCAGCGCAAATTCACGAATACGTTCATCAATGATGAATTTAATGAGATTGGTTTGGTTACCGGCAATAGCTGCAGGTACGGCCGCATCAACCACCGGCATTCTGTTCTTACGCAGGGTTTCCACATCAGCCACCGCACCGGCCAGGTCATTTGCTCTCGCTTTTGCTTCGGCACTCAGCAGGTACAGTTCAGGCAGCTGCAACCCAAATCGTGAATAAACATAGCCATACTTGCGTAACCGGCCCGATGGATTGATGGTGTTGTCCTGATTTGTATTGGAATAGAACAACAGGCGCCAATCGCTGCTTCCATACAAAGCCTGCACCTGCGGCGTGAGCACCAACCCGTTATTGCCGGTTTGGTTTCCTCCGTATGGACCGCAGTTATATACTTTTGATACCACTGCTTCGGTTACATCGGTTTGGTTCTGCCCCGGCCCATTGGGGCCTGTGGTGGTGCTGATGGGAAGCATTGCGCCACCGGGCGCCAGCGTTTGATTGTAGTTGTACAATACGGTTTGGCCATTGGCAGTCACATCGGCCAGCGCGGCTTTCAATAAGGGCAACGCATCGTTGGAGCGGCCCATGAAAAGATATACTTTGCCCAATAGTCCTTCCACTGCCGGTTTCGACATACGGGTAACATATGGCTGTTTGGCAGGAATGGATTGCAACGCTTCCTGCAGGTCTTTGATGATGAAATCATAGGTTTGTTGCAGGGTGCCCCGTTTAAAGGTGGCCGTTGTTACACTTGGTTCAGTTGTAAAAGGGAAACCCGGATCTGTAGCGGCAGTAGCTGCGTTATACGGTTTGCAATAATAATTGGCCAGGTTCCAGATAGTGAATGCACGAGTAGCCTGCGCTTCGGCAAGAATGCCTTTCTTCTGCTCATCTGAGCCGCCCGTTGAAGTCATTACTTCGGCAATGATCTTGTTGAGTTGATACATTTGCTGTGTATAGGTAACCAGCGCAAAAGGTGTAACATCGGCTGTTGGGTATATAGTATCGGCCCATTGAAAAAAACGCGCGCGGTAAAGATCATTCGAACCAAGACTGGCAAAGTAAGCGCCTTCTGCGGCTATTTCATCGCCCATTAATTGAGGTTCCTGGTAACCACCGATTGAAGGATAAATATAAAACCCCGGATCATTCATCAGCATGTCATAATCATTGGTGGTAGTTGCTACCAGGCTGCCCTGGGGTACAATTTCGAGCCAAGATTTTTTGCAGGAAGTAAGAACGCCCAATATAACTATAGAAAGAATTATATGCTTCTTCATGTTATTCAATTGAAGTGTTAGAAGGAAAGATTTAACCCCAACGTGTAGCTGTGTTTATACGGCGGTACGGTACCGGCAAATTCAGGATCGAAGTGGTCGGGATTGGCCGACCATACTAAAAAGTTGGTTACCTGGGCGTATATACCTATCCTTTGCATACGCAGGAACTGCAGCACTTTGGGATCAAGATCGTAAGACAATGTGATATCACGCAATTTTACATAAGAGGCACTTACGACGTTTAAATCGCCCAGTACATAATAATCAGTATTTCTGCGGGTATAACTGCTATAGTCGGCTACATAGGAAGGTACGTTGGTAAAGGCTTCATCACCCGGTTTCTTCCAGCGGTCGAGGAAAAATGTACGGATGTTGCCGTTGCTAAAACTGGCGCTGTTGGCAAGGCGGCCTGTATAGAAGGTATTCACCGGCCGGCGCATCAACGCACCAAAATTATACACCATATTCAACATCAGGTTAAAATTCTTAAAGCCGAACGCATTGCTCATACCTCCATATACCGGCGGTTGTGAGGTGCCCATGTATGTAAGATCGGCTATTGTTGCCGCGTTGTATTGTTTAGTTACGGTTTTATTGTTCGTATATATTTGCGGATCGCCCATACTATCGAGGCCGGCAAACTTATAGGCCCACACAGAATTCATTGGATAACCTATAACCGGTATACCGCTCAACCGTAACGAAACGTTGTTGGCAATAAACGGATTGGGCTTATTGAAACTAACCAGTTTGTTCTTATTCCAGGCTATGTTAAAACTGGTGCGCCAGGTAAAATCTTTTGCTTTAACATTCAATGAATTTATACTTACTTCAATACCGGCATTTGTCATTTTCCCTAAGTTACCTGTTATGGAAGTGGAGCCGGTAAGCGGATTCAACGGGGTTGACCCCAACATATCGGTAGTTACTCTATTATAATAATTGATGGTACCGCTGATCCTTGACTTCAATACCGCGTAATCGATGCCCAGGTTCAGGTTGCCTGTACGTTCCCAGCTCGCAGTCTTATTGGCAACGCCGCCCAACGTGTAGGCATCACCAGCTATAACCGAATACTGGTAACTGTTGGATGCGGAAACAATATTCAGGATATCGTACCGGGAAACAGCCTGTGTAGGCGAGTTACCGGTTATACCATAGGTGGCCCGTAAACCCAGGGAATTGAGCCAGCTTATTGTTTGCATGAATTTTTCTTTGGTGATCGCCCATTTTGCGCCAAAGCTCCACACCGGTTTGTTCTGCGTAGAGATCTCGCTGCCAAACAAACTGCTGTTATCCTGCCGGTAGCTTACATCCACGCTGTACTTTCCATTGATGGTGTAACTACCCAAACCGAACCACGACATAAAACGGGATTTATTTTTTGTGATCTGATAAGGATCGAAATACAAGGAACCGTACCCGGTAACCGTTCCCGGAACGCCATTGCGCAGCTGCTGATAGTCGAGCACCGCATAGGTGCCCATGGCATCGTCGTAACCTACTAATGTAGTACTGCTTCTGAGACTGGAGCTTTCCTGCACATCGTTCCCACCCTGTAAAGTAATACGGTCACGTCCCTGTCTAATTGATGCATCATACACCAACTGGTTGCGCACCGTCCAGCTACGCTGGTCGTTATTACCGTTTATATAATTACCACCTGTAAGGGGATATAAATATTGCGGCACATCGTTGGCTGTAGGCGCTATGGTAAGATCCACTATTTGCTTGCGTATTGAATAGGAAGTATGGTCTTGATAATAAGCAACTGAACCCGGATTTTTCTGATAACCAAAGGTACCTGCATAACTCAATCCCTTAAACAACTTCACGCCTACATTCGCAGTAACGTTCATGGCCAGGTTATTACTGGAGCTATAAGTACGGTTCATTTCATCAATGGGATTGAAATCGAGGTTGATGCGGCTGCGCGTCTGGTAATCTATCCGCTGATAATCAGGATAGCTGCCCATATAGTTCATGGTAATGGGGTTCCCATTTTCATCTTTAAACAACTGGTATGGAATAAAATAATTACTGGGGCTGATGGGATTTTTGGCGCTGGTAAGGGTATTTACTAGAGAGGTATTTATCGTTACATGTACCCGGCTGCCGGCATTAAGGCTTTGGGTAAGGTTCAACCGGTATACATCATTGGTTTGGCCGGGCGTACCACTTTG
>CBIMFG010000203.1:0-6923 GCA_966243125.1 uncultured Niastella sp. | reverse complement strand
AAGGCAATACAACAGGCGAGTTTAAGATCGTAAAACAATAATTGCTTTTTCTTAAATAACCAGGCGAGACCGTTCCGACTGAAAGTTGGGACGGTCTCTTTTTGTTTCGAACGGGCACTGTTTCTTTCGTTTTGCTGCTTTTTGCGGCTTATATAATTTTAAAAATAACCATGCAATCGTTTGCGCAACCTTTTGAAAGTAATGCAGCTTAAAAAAACTTAAACATTTGGTAAAACAACTTCCTTTCCGCCCTTATATTTGGTTGGTAAGTTTGCGCCATATGAATTTTCAACCACTTGTTCCCGACGACGGTGAGTTGTTACTGCAATTGAGAAAAGGGGACCGTATTGCTTTTGATGAGTTATTTAACCGCTTTGCCGAGCCTGTTCATACGTATATAAAAATGCGGCTGAATGGTTCGGAAGAAGCTGACGACGTACTGCAGGAAGTATTTATACGACTGTGGAATAAACGTCAGCGCATTGTTATTCATACTTCTTTCCGAAATTATTTATATACCATTGTTCAACACTGCATCTGCGACCACCAGCGGGCATTAAAAAGAAAAAGGTACACTTTAACAGCCGAAATGCCCGAGCACACCGAAGAACGGCCACAACCCGACGAACAGTACCAATACAAACAAGCCTATCACATCTGGAAAAACGCTACCAACAAGTTACCCGGGCAAATGCGCCGCATTTATTCCATGAAAAATGAAGAGCAGCTTTCGGTTAAAGAGATTGCATCAGAACTGCAGTTGAGCGAACAAACCGTAAAGAACCAGCTGCACACGGCCGGACAACGCATTGTAAAAATGCTGCGCCAGGTGCAGATTTTTCTGGCGTGAAGGGCCAATGGCCAATTAAGGTGAATGGTGAATGGTCAATGGTCAATAGCTTGCTTTTAGGAAAATTCGAGATCAATAGTAAGCTCAAAATTTCGGGAGGCCATTCACCATTCACCATTGACCAGTATTACCGAATTGTTAACTCCCGTTTTTTTCTAAATTACCTCTAGTACCAGTTTATTTCTTTAACCGTCTATTAACAAAAGTTATTTTTTGCATGCCCCGTAAATCAAGGCGCCATAAGGAGACTATCAATAATCAGGATGAGCAATGGCAACAGGCATGGCAAATGCCAGAGCAAATAGGTATGCAGAAAAAGCAGATTTTGCTGAACAGCATCAATGACCGCATCGCCAATCGCCGGCGGCAGAAAAAGCAATTGTTCTTTATCGGCTTAAGTGCAGCCGCCGCCATAGTAGCGGCCATCTTTTTCAAGATGCCCGGTAATGGTTCAGCCCCCAACAATGCGTGGCAGGAGCTGGCCAGCGCCGACAGTTCAAAGAAGATCCAACTCGAAGATGGATCGGTAGTTTGGCTGGCGCCTTACTCATCCGTAAAAGTGTATGCGAATTTTTCAAAAAAGCGCAGCACCATTCTGGCAAAAGGAACTGCTTTTTTCAGCGTAGCCAAAGATGCAAAACAACCCTTTACCATTGGGGTTAACCAGCAACTGGTTACCGTTTTAGGAACGGCATTTACCATTCATAAACTGGATTCGGTTGATCTGCAACTGACCGTTAAAGAAGGTAAAGTAGCCTTGAACAACCCCAGCGGCAACTTATTGCTTACAGCCGGCCACCAGGTAAATACCTCGCAGGCAAAAACAGGTTTGGTGAAAGTAACTGAACCAGGCGCGGCAGACTGGTGGTTACAACAACAGTTGCGGTTTCAGAATATTAAACTGGAAGAACTATTAGATCGCATAGAAAAATATTACCAGGTTAAGTTAACGTACGGAGATATTGACAAGAACAAAAAGGTAACGCTTACCTGGGACCTAACGATTTCATTGCAACAGAATTTAACGGTGCTGAACACATTGACGGGTCTCAATATCCACTAAACATTCCTTATTCAATTGACAGTTTTTTTGTTCTGCTGAAAAGCGGGCTGGCATTGTATTGTTTATAATGTATATGAAATATATGGAATACTCTAAACTGGTGAAAACATTTACTGCGCTTGCGGTATTGCTGATGGTAAACATCATGCAACTGCATGCGCAAACAGCTCAATTGCATTACCGGCACGGCCCGGGTAACCTGGCTGCTATTGCAGAGGATTTTGGCCGGGTATTTAAAGTAAAGCTGGCGTATGCAAATGATGAACTGGCAGCAGTAAAAGTGGCCGGCGCATCGTATGAAGCCGGTAGTGTGGGTGAGTTATTGAATAAGGTATTAGACCCCGGTGGCTTTGTGGCAACTGCTGCTGGCGACAGCTGGGTGATCAAAAAAAGTGATGCGCCTAAAAAAGCGCCCACCATGGTATTGAAAGGTATTATTACCGAAGGTGGTGTTCCGCTGCCGGGTGCAACAGTGGTTATAAAACAGGAAGGACAAAAGCAATTGATCACCCTGGCCGATGACATGGGCCGCTTCACCAAAACCCTGCCGGTAATAGCCGATGGTTTTGTTGAAATTTCTGCCGTTGGTTACCAGGCGTTGAAAAAGAAGTTTACTGCCGAAGCGCAGCAATCAATAAGCATTACGCTGCAGAAAGATGATCAGCAAATGCAGAACGTAGTGGTAACGGCCTTGGGGATCAAAAAATCTGAACGGTCGCTGGGGTATGCGCTTACAAAAGTAGACAGCACCCAGCTTACACAGGCGCAAAGTTTAAACTGGACAGATGCGCTGTCGGGTAAAGTAGCCGGGTTGAACCTGATCCGCTCCGGTAGCGGCCCCGCCGCTTCGAGCAAGATCATTCTCCGTGGCGAAAATAACCTTACCGGCGATAATGAAGCCCTGATCGTACTGGATGGTGTGGTGATCAATAATAGTAGTGGTAAACGCTCTTCTGCCAAAGGCGATGCCGTATACCAAACCAACTCCGATAACCTGCCGGCCGACTATGGCAGTTCGTTGAATGATTTGAATCCGCAGGATATTGAAAGCGTATCGGTACTGAAAGGACCTGCAGCATCAGCATTGTATGGTTTGCGTGCAGCAAACGGCGCTATCATTATCACCACCAAAGCAGCAGCCCAGAAAAAGAAAGGTCACTTTAACGTTCGTTATACCGTTAACGGAAGCATGGAGCAGGTGAACAGATTTCCCGACCTGCAATATGAATATGGCCAGGGCACCGGCGGCGCTCAATATTATTCTAATGGCACGAGCGCAGATGGCGCCAGCACCAGCGGTACCAGCTCTGCTTATGGACCAAGGTTTGATGGACAATCGTTCTTTCAATACGACCCCGTGCGTCAGGCGCCCGGGTTGGAACGTACCCCCTGGGTGCCATATGATAACATCAACGATTTTTGGGAAACAGGAACAGACCTTAGACACAGCCTTAGTGTAGATGGTAAATTAGGTACAACCGGCATTCGTTTAACCGCTGGTACAGAAAACGACAAATGGATTGTTCCCAATACCGGGTTTACCCGTAGAAATATTGGGTTAACCACCAATTCTGAAATTGCCAAAAAATTAAAGCTTTCTACCAAAATAAACTACGGCTGGCGCGGCAGCGATAACCTGCCTGCTGCAGGTTACGGAAACCAGTCGTTGATGTACTGGTACATTTTCTGGCAGCCAAGTGCCGATATTAACTGGCTGCGCAACTATTGGCGCGGCAGTGAAGGCAGCACTTACAAGGATACCAGTATGTACAAAACCATTCAGTATCCGTTCTCCTCTTTCCCCGAAAACCCATTTGCCATCACCAATGAGTTCCTGAACAAAACAAGAAGGAACAACGTAACCGGCAACGTATCGTTGAACTACCAGCTTACCAACAACCTGAGCCTGTTTGTTCGCGGCAATCTTGACTGGATGAACGATAAACGGGAACAGGACCGGCCATTTGATGCAGGTTCACGCCTGCCAAAAGGTTCCATCAGAAAACAGAACATCATCAGCTACGAAAAAAGCTATGATGTAATGGTGAAATATCTTAAAGACCTCAGTCACGATTTTAAAATAGGCGGTACCCTTGGCGCCAGCCAGTTAAGAAATGAGTATCACAAAACGGATGTAAGAGCCGATGGATTAAAATATCCGGACTCATTGAATGGTGCATCGCCCTATCCACAGATCTATAACCTCGACAACAATTTGTATGGCCTGACTTACTTCCCCGATACAAGCCGTTACCAGATAAACAGTATTTACGGAATTATAAACCTTAGCTATAAAAATTACCTGTTTGCAGAAATTACCGGCCGCCAGGACTGGAACAGCGTATTGGCCACTCCTATAAGAACAGATAATGTAGGATTCTTCTACCCTTCTATTAATACCAGCTTTGTGCTCTCCGATGTTGCAAAGCTGCCGTCGTTCTTCGAGTATGCCAAGTTGAGAGCCTCCGTTGCTGCGGTTGGTAGCGGTGGTACTGTGCCTTACCTTACTGCCTATACGTATGGCGTGGCAGTAAACGGCGGTATTTATCCCGACAGTTCGTTATCTGCCCCTAAGTATTTGCCTAACCCCAACTTAAAACCATTGATAACTACCACCTACGAGTTTGGTACCGAACTGCAGTTCTTAAAAGGCAGGTTAGGGTTAGATGTGGCGGTGTATTTTGGAAATACCAGGAACCAGATCCTTACCAGAACGGTAGATGCCGCTTCAGGTTACAATGCTTCTATCATCAATGCAGGAAAAGTAAGGAACAATGGAATAGAAATACAGTTGAATGCAAAACCAATTATAACCAAAAGCGGTTTTAACTGGAGTGTTTATGGAACCTTTGCCCGCAATAAAAACAAGATCCTTTCCATGCCCGATACAACGGTATTGCTTAGGGCCGGTAACATAGCCAGTGGTCAGATAGTGGCTAATATAGGTGGCAGTATGGGCGATTTGTGGGGCCTGGGTTATCAGCGCAGTCCCGATGGACAAGTGGTATTTGACGCAACTACCGGTTTTCCAAAGATCACCAGTAACATCATTCGCCTTGGCAACACCACACCTAAATACAAATTCAGCCTCGGTAATAATTTCCGCTATAAGAACATCAGCTTAAATGTGCTTTTTGATGCACAGGTGGGCGCTGTAGCTTACTCGCTTACCCATTACAAAATGGTTGAGCAGGGTAAATTGAAAAGTACCCTACCGGGCAGGTACAATGGAATTGTGGGTAATGGTGTGGTACAAAACGCTGATGGGTCATACCGCAAAAATGATGTGATCGCTACTGACATTGATCAGTATTATCAATACAGCATGGGAAGTTACAATGCAGAGGGCAGCACCTTTAGTACCGACTTTATAAAATTCCGTGAATTGGCTTTAGCCTATTCCTTTAAACCGGCCTTACTTAAAAAGATTGGTTTAAGCAGTGCCAGTGTTGGTATTTACGGACGCGACCTGTTCATTTGGTCACCCTGGCCCATGTTCGATCCTGAGTTTGGTACATTGGCGGGTTCAGACATTGTAACGGGTTTTGAAACCGGACAGTTCCCTTCAACCCGCAGTATGGGCTTCACCGTAACAATCGGATTATAATTAGCGAATAAAAATCTTATCAATATAAAAGCATACAGGATGAGAAAGCAATTGTTTATAGTATGTATGGTGTTGATGGCGATGCCAGCACTCTATTCATGCAAAAAAGACTTTGATAAGCTGAACATAGATCCTATCAACATTCTTGGTACTTCCGCCGACAAGCTGCTGGCCCCTGCCCTGGTTAACTGTGTAACAGCCGGTATGGTGCGCAACAGAAGCTTTAACAACGATCTGATGCAGGTAACCGTATCGCTGAGCGACGGTGATAATACCGTGTTCAGATACGCTTTCAAAAGCAGCCAGAGTGACTATTTATGGAACAACTGGTTTGTACAACTGACCAATTTTAAACAGGTAGACAGCCTGGCACATGGCTATGGTAAGGACTCAAGCACCAATTTATCGTACCAGGGTATTGGAAAAGTATGCAAAGCATGGGTGTTTGCCAACCTTACAGATACTTATGGCGATATTCCTTACTTCCATGCATTGCAGGGTGATTCGGATCTGGTACACCCCAGTGTAACGCCCGCTTTCGACAGACAGAAAGATATTTACCTCGATCTGTTTAACCAGTTGGAACAGGCCAACATCCTGCTTTCAAACGGCGATACCATACGGGCATCCGGTGATCCTGTATATAGTGGAAATGTTACTAAATGGCGTAAATTCTGCAATTCATTATACCTGCGTTTGCTGTTGCGCATTTCAGGTAAAGCAGACGTACAGCAGCAATGCATTGCCAAAATAAAACAGATAGTAGATAACCCGACGCAATATCCCATTTTTCAGAACAATGCAGATGGCGCCAGCGTATATTGGAATGGCGGCATCAGTACTACTGATCCCTATACCAATCCTTATATGACGCAGGTTCGGTCACAGGATTTTCGTGCACCCGCTATTTGCAGTTTTTTCTTAGACCACTTGGTTAACTGGAGTGACCCGCGTTTGGCTTCTGCTACTCCATACGGATCGGGTACCCTTGGTCTTGGTGCTTTAGGTATTTCACAGGCCAGTGGCGGTGGATTTTATGGTGTGGAAAGCGGCTACCTGCCTGGTCATGGAGATACAAAAGGTGCTTACTTCCAGAGCTATGACAATACCACTGAAGGTACTAAAGGCACTCCCTGGTCGCTGCAGCAAAATCCCAAAACCGGTGTTATCATGCAGTATGCCGAGGTACAGTTTATACTCGCAGAAGCGGCAGCAAAAGGATGGATCACGGGCAATCAAAAAACTTTCTTTAACCAGGGCATAGCTTCTGCCATCAATTACTGGGTTGACAACTTTCCTGAAGATGTTACTAAATCCAATTTCACCGACCATGTTGCCAATCTTAATGCCGGCGGGGTGTTTTGGGATGATAATCTTTCTTTAGATGCAAAAATGGAATTGAT
>CBIMFG010000202.1:0-6923 GCA_966243125.1 uncultured Niastella sp. | reverse complement strand
TATCATGCGTTGGGCGGACTGGATGAATACTTTTTTGCTCACCAGGAGGAGATAGATTTTTGCTGGCGTTTGCAACTGGCCGGGTACAAGGTGTTTGCCTGTCCGCAATCAATTGTTTACCATGTAGGCGGGGGAACGCTGCCAAAGGGGAACGCAAGAAAGGTGTTGCTGAACTTTCGGAACAATTTAGTGATGATGGCAAAGAATCTTCCGCGGTATGAGGCAATATGGAAGATCAGTTGTCGTTTTTGGCTCGATTATGTTTCTGCCTTTAAATCTTTGATGGCAGGAGAGAAGACCTATTACCGGTCGGTGATGAAAGCGCATGGCGCATTTTTAAAATGGCTGTTTGTGAGCCGGAAAAAGGGACTTTTCCCACCGAAAAAGAAACATGAGCTGCACGGATATTTACATAAAAGCGTTGTGTGGAGCTATTTTGTAAAAGGCAAAAAGACTTTTAAAGAAATTGTTGATAATAAAGCGTGAATTTTTAGATTGAACTACTATTTTTGCACCTGCAATTAAACGAGTTATGGAACAACTGGAAAAAGACCCCCGCGATAAAGATTTTAAAAGAAGTTGGGTAAATTCATCCGTATTTCTTTTCTACCTGCAAGTATTTTGTATTCTAGCGTTCGTATTGGGCGGCTGTTACAGCCTGTACACCCATCGCTATAAAGGAAAACCCAAAGTGGAAGTTCCTGCGAATACCCAGTACACTCCGCAGTATAAGTAAAAGATTTTCAAAGAAAAAGTAAGAAAAATTTGGTGAGTATTTCGGAATTCCTATCTTTGCACTCCCAATAACGAAAGCAACTAACGAAAACGAAAGTTGCGAAGTAAAATAGGAAAAGTTCTTTTCAAAATATTTCTCGTCTTGATTCACTGTCAGGACGTTACGCGGAAGTAGCTCAGTTGGTAGAGCGCAACCTTGCCAAGGTTGAGGTCGCGGGTTCGAGCCTCGTCTTCCGCTCAAAGATTCCATCCATAAGGTGGAATTTTTTGTTTGATTAAGATCCTAAGGTGATGTGCCAGGATCAGGTATTTGGTGTAGATTTAAAATAAGTTACCCGGGTGGTGGAACTGGTAGACACGCAGGACTTAAAATCCTGTTGGCAGCAATGCTAGTGTGGGTTCAACTCCCATCCCGGGTACGAAAGCAAAAGCCCTTCGATTTATCGGAGGGCTTTGTTGTTTTAATAATCAAGTCTTATTTTCCCTCTTCTATTCGATGGGGGTAAAATTGTAATGAAATATCAAGTCTCCTATTGCGCCCATTAATTGTTTAAAGTAAAAAGGCTTCATCTTAGTAATTCTTTTGCCCTTTATTTCTTCATTCATGCATAATTGTAATAAATGCATTCTTGCATGACTATTCTCTTTTGTTAGAGGAACGTCAAACATTTCATTTGATAGCTCGAAAGAGAAATCATCAAAATGTTTTACAGATGATGTTATCATGACAGCAATAAAAGTATTTTATACTCATTTGCCTGGCGAACTGATAAAACAATGAAAAGATGATCTTCTATTTTCGATGTAAACGTTTTTATATACATAACCGCCTTGTGGGGCATATTGTACAAATCTAACATGAAATGTAAGATTTGCAGAAAATAATGGATCCTTATTAAGTGGTTGATATTTAATTATTTATGTGCAATATTGCAATGAAAATAGATCGATTTATTTATACAAAATCTGAAGAATTCATATGAAGAAAGCTCTTGGATTTATTGCTGCATTTTTTTTAATTAATAGTTTGATTGGTCAGGTTATAGTTTTAAAGCAAAAGAAGTCTGATACCGATATTAAAGTAGTTAGTGGCAGTTATGATCTATATCTTAAAAAGGCAGACGTGTTAGATGCAATTAATTATATAGACAAAACTTTAAGCATTAATAATTCGACTATAGCAGCCGATGTCAAGTCTAATAAAATCAAAATAGTTGATTTAAAATCGACAGAAAATAAAGATTTTGTTGAGTTACTTAAGAAGAATCTGGGCTTATATCTATTGATAAAGGGGAAAGCCTCAGTATACAACGGGCAAAAGCAAATACTTGAATTAACTCGGGACGATGCACCAGACGAAATTGATTTAGATGGCACTGTAACAAAAACAATATTTTTTTCGGAAAAGAATTCGGACAAAGAACTTTTTTTAGGTTCAATAAATGCGAAGCTATTGTAAAATGGTATTGGGTAGATTGTTAGATCGTTAATTCACTAAAAGCAATTAAATTCCATTCCCTCCTACTATAAACAAACAAAAGCCATCCGATACTATTAGAAATGTGAACAGTAAAATGTGATTAATTAAAAGTTTTACTAAATTTATTGGTTAGTATTTTGGTTGAAAAACTCATCAGCTTGAAACTACTAATCTGTGCAGCAGAATATTAAAAAATACCAATTTTTTGGTAGCTACACGGTGTAAAATTATTCCTCCACTTATATTTTACTCAAATTACCATACTCTATTTAGCCAAATGAACGCAGATAATCGAAATAAAGCCTTTACACGAGATCAAATTAACAAGATTGGGAATACTATAATTTATCTCTCAACAAAAATTACTGATCTAAATAAAACAACGATTTTAAAGCTGCTTTTTGTAATTGAAGAAGCATGCATTGAAAAATATGGGCATCCTTTTTTGGGGATAGAGTTTCAGCTTTGGAGGTTTGGTCCTGTTGCAAAAGACATATACATTGACTTAAGTGAAAATCCAATTTTACTAAAAGATTTCATTCAACGAGATGCTAATAATGCCAGCAATTTTATAGCTAAAACTGAATTTAACAATGATGAATTTAGCGATAACGATATTGAGTTAATGTATTTAATTATCAACTTTACGAAAGATAAAAACGCAACATACCTTGTGAATCGTACACATGGTTTGGATTCCATTTGGAGAAAATCTGCAATACAATATGGAATTCTTGAAGCATTAGAAAGTGAACTACTACACAGCACTGATTATACTGTTGATTTTAATCTTCTATTCAATAATTCCCCAGCGCACTCATATTTGAAAGAGAGATTTGAGGAGTCCAAAGAAAACTTGGAATTTGTGAAGCATTTAAAACGATAATGCTTGGTTTTACCTAATCCAATTACTTTTCGGAATGACTACGAACCATCTAAATTCATTATGCATTATCAGCGCAGCATTCTAACCCATTCAGCAATTAAGACAATTCATCCACTTTTCACTCCACATCATCTTGAACCAACTATGTAACGTCAGTACGTCAAATTGGTACATAAGTAAGCAACATACGCACGTAAGTATATCACTTTATAGTAAATTACGTTACCTATGAATTAAAGTTATATAGATATGGGTCATTGTTATACAGAAATGCGCCAGAGTAACCAAGGTTGATGTATAGTTGATTCTAAATGCTCCAATGTTGATTCTAAATGCTCCAAAGTTGAGTCTAAATGCCGCATAGTAAGTTCTAAATGCGGCATTTGAAGTCACTTACCTTCCAAACTTTGAAACAATTTCCTATTTATAAAAACGTTTCGCAAAATTTTTTCACAAACTGGCAAATATTAAGAACTTTACCTGCAATCTGCAAAAAAAGGCATCCATTTGGTTAAAATGGTGAATCCTTAGGCAATGCACCACCACGCTATTTAACATGCCGTCACTCAACTGGGTATTGCGTCGGCTTTACAATTTTCCCTCTATAACCCTAGCCCATTACAATACATAATTACCTTTTCGTGTATGTGTTATTGGTTAGCGGGAGACTTGCACGCATTTTTTAAAAATCAACACACTTATAGCCCAAAACTGCACACTTATAAGTTTTCGTTTTGAGGGTCTGAAAAGAAGAATTATATTCGTAGTATAGACTAGAATAGGACAGCTAGAACAGTCATATTGAAAAACGATTGCCTTATACCTATGCCTAATTATAACTTTAACCGCCTGGAATACCTCGATTCCCTGATCCGGCTCAACGCTACCGGTAATCCAAGAACGCTTGCCCGAAAACTCAACATCTCACTTCGGGCTACACATCATTACATCAATTTGTTGAAATCACTGGGCGCCCCCATCAACTATAACCGGCAAAAAGAAACTTACTACTATGGAGAAAATGGGAGGTTCAATTTCAAGTTTATCAGGAATAACTGATATTAACAGGAGCACTGCATACTGTTTTATATTTTATTGCTTTAACTCCAGTTGAACAATCACCGGGTTGTTTTTGCGGCTTTGTGTTTTAAAATAGTTTGCCAGTGTCTTTTCATATTTGATATTTTTTTCCATGTTCTGATCCAGGGAAAGGAACATGCTCAAAGAGGAAACAGAAGTATATAAATAGCTGCCATCGCTGTAGGCCCTTGCATTCTGGTTTACAAAGCCAAGCCGGTCTACAATGGGTAAACGCGAGTTTAGATCGTCTGGAAGGATCTTGAAAACGTCAACAAGCTGGCCTGATTTGAGGTTATATAAATAAAGTGTGTTGTCCAGTACCAGCGTTGGATCGTTAGGTGGTTGGTTATTTTTTAATTTTACAAGAATACTGCCGGGCATGAACAGAACGCTCGGGATCTGGTAGATCGCTTGCTTGTTGGTTTGCACATAGTCCATTCTTTTTCCTCTTAATGCAGTATCTGTAAGAAAGCCTGTGGGTAAGGAATATTCCAAAGGAAATATAAATTCCAGCTGCTGTTGAAAAGTGTGGGGTGTTATTTTGTATACGCTGTAGTCCCAATACCTGGTATAATAAAGTGCTGTATCACTGGCAGTGCGGAAAAAAGGGCTGTCAAAATAAGGAGGCACATCTGGGCGGTTAAGAGGGGAGGTTTTTGTGTTATAGGGAAGATAGGCTGCGGTTTGCTTTTTGTCGGTTTCTACTGTCAATTCATAAGCTGTTGAATCCGCAAGTTTGTCGTCGACCACATAACGTTGACCTACCATAGCTGATCCTGGGAATTCAGCATAGCGAAAGTAGTAATGCTTGTTCATCGTCAGTTCGGCTTCGCGCTTTTTTTTACCATCGAAGTCGTAATAGTATTTTATGGGCTTATCATTTACCACCTTTACAAATTGTATTTCCCTGGCGAATCTGTCTATGTGAAACAACCCGATCTTGTCCGAAGGTTTTGGCCCGCCGGAGATTCTGGTATAAAACTTTCCATCTTTCCTGAATAGTAAAATGGAATTTGTTTGTTCGTCGTGAATGATAAAGAGATCCCCGGTTATAACCAGATCGCTGATTTGGCCAAAGACACTTTTTTTAGTGGTTTCGAGCGGAATGTATGTAATGTGTTCGAAAACCTGCGAGGCGCTGGCGCCCATGGCGTAGGAAGGGTCAAGGCGTATTGTAAGGGGTTTGTCCTGGGCAAGGCCAATGGCAGGAGTAAGCGAAGCAAGAATAAAGGCCAGAATCGTTTTCATATCTCTGTTTGAAATGCCAAAATACAGATTGTTCATCGATTACAGGTGTAACGGCAGAAAATATTTGAGTGCAATTATTTTACATTGGCGGAGTATAATTTGCATCAAAATAATTTTTTCTATGCAAAAAAAATGGATTCTAACGCTTTGCAGTATGCTAATGCTGGCAAGTTCAGTTACCTTATTTAGTTCGTTTGCCGATGGGGATGATGCTGGCGGCACAATTTTCCAGCAGTTACTTCCCCCGCGGGATTGTAGTACGTCTCAGATAGTATATCAACTGGTAACCTCTTCAGGTGCGGGAGCCGGTTATGCTTCCGTAAGCACGGCAGACGGTACCACCGGTGGACAGGTTGGCGGATCGGGCAGTGGCAGCTCCCTGTTCTATGGTCCCAAGGGATCATTATATACTCCCATGGTGGAACAACCTTGTGAATGGTCTTTGTTTAGCCAATGTACTGCAATACTGCCGCATGCTACAGGACCAGCAACTTTCACTAAGTTTTAATTTCAGATTTTAAACATCAGACCGGCTGTCTGATAACGACGGCCGGTCATTTTATAGCATCATTATAAGAAAAGGATGAAGCGAAGTTTATATTTGTCAGGTATCGTTATTTTAATATTATTCTCCTGTAACGATCGCTACATAAAAGAAGATCCGGCTTCTGCCAGTCTTTCAAATTTAAAGAAGATCCCGGTTTTCGATAGTGTTAAAGTTAGTTCAGTAAATATCCTGTCAGATTCTATGTCGGTTGTAAAGATAGATTCTACTGTGGCGATTGGATCGATCGATAAAATGATCGCTGACAATGGGGGCTGTTACATATTGGATAAAACATCAGACAATTTATTGCATATAAATACCAGGGGAAATATCGTATGGGATCTTAACAGCGTGCAATCAAAGAACAGGCTGGTGAAAAATAAGATCAAAAACTTTGCGCTTCAGGGTAAACGATTGTTCGTTATGGACGAGCGATATAACCTGGCTATGGTAGATACAGGTACGGGAAAGCCAACGAAAGTAAATGCTACGTTATATAATATGAAGTACAAGATAGTGGCGGGGGATTTCTTCGTTGATCCGGTTGGCAACTTTGTTATTTGCGATCATTTTAAGACCGGGAATTCCGAACCTCCCTATAAGATCGGAGTGCTTGACGCTAAAGGGAAAAAAGTATTGGGTGTTCACTATGTTCCCCCTTATGAAAAAACCGCGTGGATGAATGAAGCTTTTCCTCTTCACACATTTTCAGAGAACAGCGGTTTTTATTACGCGGATGCGTTGAACGACACTATTTATGCCTATCGGGATTCCGCTTTCCAGCGGGCCTATGTGGTGGATTTTGGATCGTACAAAACACCTCGTTCGGTGGTTACGGCAACGCATACGCTCGCTGAATTTGGCAAATCAAAATATGCCGGTAATATCAGTCAGATCGTTGATCTGGATGGAATGCTTTGTTTCCGATTTTATTGGGACCAAAAGTA
>CBIMFG010000201.1:0-6928 GCA_966243125.1 uncultured Niastella sp. | reverse complement strand
ATGCAGGTACTTTCTTTCCCGGCATTGACCACTACGGCCGATTTTACCATTGCAAACTTCAGACAGTTAAAGAAGTTTGATTGTCCCGTACTTACAAAAACAGGTGATCTGAAATTTGATAACCTTCCTTCTGTGTTTTATATAAGTTGTCCTAAGCTGCAAACAGCAGGTATTATTACATTACCATCGGATAGTAAATTGGCACAATTAGAATTTCCGGCGCTTACCCAGGCTGGTGGTTTGTATATGGCCGCCAGAACGGTGAATACCCTGGAAGTTCCGGTGCTGAAAACAATTTCAGGCGATCTGTTTGTATGGAATGATTCCTTAAGAACAATCAGTATGCCTGCGCTGGAAGAAGTAGGTGGAAGTATTAATGTTACTCCCATGCCGAAATTAACCCAAACATCGGTTGAATGGCCTGCCCTGAAAAAAGTAGGGAAAGATCTTTCTATCCAGGTGCAATCAAATTCAGTAACTGCGCTAAGCTGCGCTGCATTAACCAGTGTAGGCGGAGATGTAGTTGTAGGAACAGGTTTTGGTTCTGCCAGTTTGGCTACGGTATTGTTTCCCAAACTCTCAACCATAACCGGTAAACTAAGGTTGTTTGCAGAAAATGCGCCTGCCAGTCCTAATACCAGGCTCACTAACCTGGATGGTTTTGCGGCGCTTAGCAAAGTAAAAAGTATAGAGGTAACCGGACAAAGCGCGCTCACTTCTTTTGCCGGATTGCAACAAGCTATACCAGGTATAACTGCTGCTGGCTGGAAGGCCACTGGCAATAGTTATAATCCGGCTTACAGCGATCTGCAAGCAGGCAAATGGACAAAACCCTGATCACCCGACACTTCAAAAAAATGACAATGAAACTTTCAAAATATATAACCGTTTGCCTGTTGCTGGCAACGATGGTTTTTAATAGTTGTAAAAAAGACAACGGTCCCTTTGAAGGCCGTGACAATACCATTGTCTCCCTTCAATTAAAGAAAGGCGATGTGGTGTTGCAGGCCGCCATTAAACAGGACAGTATTATAATTATTGCCCCTGGTAGTTTTTCAATGGCAGGTGTTACGCCCACTGTTGTATTGAGTGAGCATGCCCGCATTGCCCCTGATCCTGCCACCATCACCAATTGGGATCGGCCACTTGATTTTCAGGTTATCTCGTATGATGGACTGGCAAAAACATATAAGTATGTGCTGCAACGGAACATCATTTCAACAGATGGCGATATAGTTTTAACAAAGCAGGCAGATGTAGATTCATTGGCTGCATTGCAATTAAGCCGCATCAATGGCAGTTTAACTATTGGTAAACCGGAAGGCGCCGATAGCATTTATTCGCTGGAGAAATTAGCCACCATAAAGAATATCCGGGGTGAGCTCATCATTAATCCAACCTTTGCGGGAAAAGATCTGAAAGGATTGGAAAACCTGGAAGCTATTGGTGGCTTTAGAATAGGGCAGGACCTTTACTCTTATACACAAGGGCCGGTAATGAACCTGAAAACCATCAGCTTTCCAAAGCTCACCAACATCTTTTCGAACATGATTGTGAATGGCCCTGGTATTACTTCGCTGCAAATGCCATTGCTCACCAGTATAGACCTTGATCTGCAACTTATTTTTATAGATTCGCTGAAGACAGTGGAGTTTCCCAAATTGCAGCGAGTATTGCAGTCGGTGCTTATACAGGGATCATTTGTAGGCAATGGCGCGCTGGAAACAGTTAACTTTCCGGCATTGGAAACCGTTGGTGGCGACCTGGTATGTATTCAGTATAATAATCTTATTTCGGCTAAATTTCCAGCACTCATCAGGGCCGCATCTGTAAGCCTTGCAGGGGCGCCTGTGCTCACCACTGTTGAAGCGCCTGAATTAAAAACAGTAGCGGCCGGTGTAGATTTCTCTTATAGTCCTGCACTTACTACGCTGAACCTGGCGGCGCTTACTTACGTGGGTGGTTCATTTAGTATTTCAAATTCTACAGCTCTCGAAAACCTCAATGGAATACAATCACTGACGGAAGTAGGAGCGGAATTGAATTTGGTATCCTTGCCCTTGTTGAAGGATCTTTCTACTTTAAAGACATTGAAAAAGGTAGGGACCAATATGCGGTTGTCATATCTTGATCAGTTGACTGATCAAAATCTGACTGCTTTTTCAGGTCTGAACAGCGTTGGCGCCGTTCTTACTGTAGAGGCCCTTCCCAACCTGGTCAGTGTCAATGGCTTGTCGTCATTGACGCAGGTAGGGGAGCGGGTTTTCATTGATGGTAACCAGAACCTGGTCAATTATACCGGGTTGAAAAATGTTATTCCTACGCTTTTGGATGTTAACTGGCAGGTAGCCAACAATAAATACAATCCGGATGATCAGGATATGGTTAATGGCAGGTATGTAGCGCCATAATACGCTAAACGCTGAACGCTTAATGCTGAACGCTTAAGGCCGTAATATGGGCTTTTCTGCGTTTTGCGTTAAGCGTTTTGCGTTTAGCCTTCAGCGCTTATATGTTAAAATTGCACGAAAAACCCCTAAAATGACACGGTTATTTGTTTTAACATGCCAGAACAGATAATTTTTATAGTTTCGCACCCGTTACTATGTAACCCTTAAGGCCCGTTTAGCTTATGAAGAAAACGACTATTCTCCCCTACATATTTCTACTTATTATTGCCGCTGCCTCCTGTGGAAAGGATTCAGACGTTAATAGCAATTCCAGTCATACAATAAAGTCTTATACCGAGGATATTACAGCCATTGGTGGGCGGGTGGTAGAATCTTATAACGTCAATTACGACGAGCAGGGCAGGGTATCTACTATAGAGTCAACCAGTAAACCTGGCCACCGCATGGTATATAAGTATTCAGCCGAGAACTCGTTTACCTACGATAAATTTGAAGACAATAAACTTACTTATCACTCTATTAATTTTATTAATAGCCAATCTTTGCTGGATAGTACCTATTGGTATAACAATATGAATGACACTTCAGCATCGAAGTATCTTTATAATGAGGACAAGAAACTGATAAAGCAAAGGCAATACCTTATTAAATTCCAGTACCTGCCATATCCGGTATTGTACAACACTGTTTTTTATCAGTATGACCTGAAGGGAACGCTTGTAAAAGAAGCAGATCAGGGTTATTATGAAACCTCTTATGCGTATGACAAGGAATTAAAAAATACCGTTCAGTTAACGCCTTCGTATTTTCCTTCAAATGAAGAGCTGCCTTCTCACACCTATACAACACGTTTGGGAACAACTTTAGAAACAAAACACACTTACACCCTTGATGGTAATAACAGAGTGATCAGTGAAAGACAGGAACGAAATGATGGAAGAGTAACTGTTATGAGTTATACGTATGAGTAAAAAGGTCGAATTTATTTGATAAGCTCTTTCCTATTGCAAACAACATCTTTTTTATTGCAAACAGCTATTATTTTCGTGAGAATTTATACTTCCCTTCTTGAAGATCAATTCTTTAAGTTTTTCAGCAAGCTATATATTTAGAATAGCCCCACCATTTCGGTGGGGCCATTCAAGGTTTATCACAGGAACGCCGTTGAGCGCTAATTTTTCACAAAGCTATTTTAGCAAATGACCGGGGCGCTGTTACAATCGGTGAAAAGGCGTAAACAGTCGGTAAGGCTGGCCATTCAGCGCCTTGTTCCTTATTCAACGATTCAAAATGCCTGTTGGCCGATCGGAAGTAGGTGAACCGCTGTTGCCATGCTAGTTTTGACCCATAAACAAACAGGTAGTACAGGACTGTTATTAATATACAGGGAGTTTTAGGAAAGGGCTTCCCGACATGTCGGGAAGCTTTTTATTAGCAGGCTATGCAACGTTGTCAATATATAAGTTGGGGTGAGCGACTGATTTTGCCTGTTCAACGACTGGCGGCTACAATGCGGTTTTGGTGGGTGTACATTTATACTGCATTTAAATTTAAAACTATGACACCGCAATTACCACTACAACAAATAACTTACCTGGTTCCCTTCTCCACACAAGCCATGGATTTTATGGAAGGAAAAAAGGTGTATCCCAAACATCTGCCATTATTAAATATTACCATCGATTTTGAAAAGGGAACGCTGAACCTCGAAGGCGATTGGCAATACATTATGTATTTGAACGGACATAGCAAACACGACTGGTTTACAAAGTCACGGGAACGCGTGCAAATAGCCATGAACATCCGTAAGCAATTACCTGTTGACCTGGCTGAAATCAGCGATGAAGGTTTGTTGCTGCCGCTGAATGGTATGCTTACCGACCATTTTGGCGCTGGTAACTGTACTGGTTTATTGGTTATTGATACTGTGGGTATGTATTCCGGAGCCGTTAATAATGATTGGGATATTTCTTTATACCTCTATGACCGGCAACAAAATAATATGGAATTTAAAATAAAGGTTCCTTTGCTTACTGCCGCCGCCAATTTCTTTGAGTACGCTAACTAAGCAGGTCGAAAAACTACAAAATGCTTTGTGATGCCAATGCGTTAAATTAGTTAACTTGAGTACAGTATAACTGTATATCAAATACTAAATTTTAACCATAACAACTGCATCACTTCATGAGAAAAGTACTGCTGCTCATAAGCTTCTTTGCTGTTAATGTATGTTTGGCGCAAGGCGATGGCTATAAAACGCCGCCAAAAGAAATTGCCGATCTGCTACTGGCCAAACCAACGCCTGCTGTAAGTGTAAATGAAAAAGGTACCTGGCTGCTGCTGGTGGAGCGCAACAGTTATCCTTCTGTTGAGGAACTGGCCCAGCCTGAACTAAGAATTGCCGGGCAACGCATCAATCCCAACAACTTCGCGCCCAGCCGGCAGAACTTCTTCAACAATCTTATTTTAAAAGATATTAAGGCCGGAAAAGAATACCCGGTTACCGGTTTGCCTGCAAACATGCTGGCAGGTAATGTAAGCTGGTGCCCCAATGAAAAAAAGATCGCCTTTACCAATACAACCAATAAAAGTGTTGACCTGTATGTAATTGACCTGGCTTCCCGCAAAGCAACTAAAGTGAACAAACATGCGCTGAATGTGGTGCTTGGTCAGCCATTTGTATGGATGGATGACAATACCTTATTGTATAAAACCATTCTGCAACCAGCTTCGGCGGCGCCTGTAAGGTCGCTTATGCCCTTAGGGCCGGCCATACAGGAGAACCTGGGCAAAGTAGCGCCCAGCCGTACTTACCAGGATCTTATTAGATCGCCTTATGATGAACAGCTGTTTGCATTCTATAGCACCGTGCAACTGGTTAAAAATGTAAATGGCATAGAAACCAATATCGGTAAACCGGCCATCTATGCTACCTACAGTCTTTCGCCAGATAAAAAGTATTTACTGACCCGTATTATACATAAACCATTTTCTTACCTGGTGCCTGCGTTTGGTTTCAATTCCACTGTTAACATAACTGATCTTACTGGTAAAGTAATAAAGGTGGTAGCAGAGTTGCCTTCTTCCGAATTGTCACCCTCCGGTTATGACAACGTACTGAATGCACCGCGTAACTTTGAATGGCGCAATGATGAACCGGCTACCATTACCTGGTGTACGCCGTTAGACAGCGGCATGTACAAAAGCAAAAAAGATTTTCACGATGCGGTCTATGCATTAAGCGCGCCTTTTACCAGCGATCCCACACTGCTTTTTAAAACCACCTGGCGTTTTAATAATATTGCCTGGGGTAATGCCACAGTTGCCCTGGTGAATGAACGCCTGCAAAGCAAACAGAACATCCGGGTTAGTCGTTACAATCCCACAACAGGGCAGTTGGAGACCTTGCAGGAGCGCAATACCACCGATGCTTATAATGACCTGGGCGACCCGGTGACTGTGAAAAATAAATACGATCGCCGCGTATTAAAACTGGTGGATAATGATACCAAACTGCTGCTGAATAATCAGGAAGGCAGTTCACCCAATGGCGATCTTCCCTTTTTGTCTAAATTCGATTTAAACACAAAAAAGAATGAGATCATTTGGCGATGCCAGGAAGGTACTTATGAAATGGTGACCGATGTACTGGATGCAGATAAGTTGGTATTGCTTACCCGCCGCGAGTCGCAAAAAGACATGCCCAATTATTTTATCAAGAACCTGGTGCTGCGAATAGCCGATCAGCCCATTACCAATTTCGCCAATCCATATCCGCAACTGGAAGGTATCAGCAAACAAAAGATTGCTTATAAACGCACCGATGGGGTAGGACTTACCGGCGATCTGTATTTGCCAAAAAACTATGATGCAAAAAAAGATGGTCCGCTCCCGGTTTTGATGTGGGCCTATCCCCGCGAATTTACTTCAGCAACAGATGCCGCACAGGTGCGTGGCTCAAAAGATCGCTTTACCATGATCAGCTGGGCGGGCCCGGTGTTTTGGGTAACCCAGGGGTATGCGGTGCTCGATAATGCCGAGATGCCCATTGTTGCCACCGATACCAGTAAAAAGCCCAATGATAATTTTATTGAACAGCTACAGTTGAATGCAGAAGCTGCTATTAATAAGTTAGTGGAAATGGGTGTAGGCGACAGAAACCGCGTTGCCGTTGGCGGACATAGTTACGGTGCATTTATGACAGCCAACCTGTTGGCGCATACCAATCTTTTTAAAGCCGGTATTGCCCGCAGCGGAGCGTATAACCGCAGTCTTACCCCCTTTGGTTTTCAGAATGAAGAGCGTACTTACTGGCAGGCGCCGGACCTGTATGCAGCTATGAGCCCCTTTAGTTATGCCGATAAAATAAAAACCCCGCTGCTAATGATCCATGGTGAAATGGATGATAATCCCGGTACTTTTCCCATTCAAAGTGAACGCCTGTTCAATGCCATAAAAGGACATGGCGGTACGGTTCGTTTTGTAAGCCTGCCTTATGAGGCGCATGGCTACCGAGG
>CBIMFG010000200.1:0-6952 GCA_966243125.1 uncultured Niastella sp. | reverse complement strand
GCTTGTTGTTTACCGCTGTAGAAGCGGGATCAGCGGAGAGGTTGATAACGCGGTCGTGATCTGCCGGCTTACCTGCCACCAGCAGCGGCAGCGGAAAAACGTATTCTTTTAATGACTGATCACTGAAAGCGAAGGTATAATCGAGGGTATCAATCGGATGCCCTTTTGAAGACGTGGCCGGGTCAACACCTCTGCGGTAATCGAAGTAGATGCCATCTGCGGCATTATAAGTTATAAGCGTTGATTTTTTACAGGCTGCTGCCGTTGCTGCAAGCAGCACGGTGAGCAGTACCCAATATATTCGGCTGTTCATCATGTTGTTTTTTGATGATTGCATGTTTATCGTGGTGTGGTTTCAGACAACGGCAATGGCACTACGTAAGCCGGTCTTACGTTGGCTGTACGGCTGGTGCCGCTGGGCACTGTTGCGGTGTTGTTCCTTTTATAATAAAAGAATAATTGTCCTTCGCCCCAGAATTCTTTTTTGTATTCTTTCAATATTTCGGGCGCCAGGGTGGTAACCGTTGTTGCCAGATCGGGCAGCCCCCGGTTCTTACGCACGGTATTCAGGTAACCTCTTGCCTTTGTAATGTCTGTTTCCGTTTCGGCCAGGATGTAATACATTTCTGACTTACGCAGTACAGGTTGCAGAAAACGCCAGGGTTTTGTTTTATCGGCGAGGTCGGCAAACTTGTAAAAGGTGCGATATGATTTTGAGGTAATGAGCCAGGTGGTGGTGTACCGGTAATCGTTCTCGTTGTTCTCAAATGACTCCGGCAGCCGGTTTATTTGTGCGCTCAGGATACTGGGGTCTGCTAATTCAGGCGCAAAGTAAGTGGCGTAGTTGGTGTACATATCAAATTTATATACACTGAACAACAGTTCTGGTGAGAATACCCTGTCGGGATTGCTGTTGGATACAATGGCAGCAAAGTTGAGCCAGGGAAACCATTTTTCTCCTTCGTTGAGCACCGCCAGCGCGGCATCATGCGCTTCTGTTTTTCTTCCAGCCCACAGGTACGCTCTTGCCAGCAGCCCTTTTACGGCGTAGTAGTTCATGCGCTGGTTGCGGTAGCCGCTGTAGAAGTCTGTATTAACAACAACACCCGCATTAACAACAGGATCTTTTGCCAGCAGGCCGGCGGCCGTGGTTAAGTCGGCTATTACATTGTCCATAACCTGCTTGGCTGTGAGCATGGGCGGTGTAGTACCGTTGGGAGCCGACAGGTAAGGAATAGCGGGTTTGTCGGATGCGGTGGAATATATAGGGCCAAACAAACGAAGCAGGTCGAAGTGCAGCATAGCACGCAGGCCGTATGCTTCCCCTTTCAGTTCATCAACCTTATCGGCAGGGATGAGATTACTGTTTACGGCGTTGTCGATCTTAGCCAGAAAAAGGTTGGTTGACAGGATGGTGTTGTACGCCTTTTTCCACAGTGCATCGAAAGCAGTTTGCACCGGCGTTTGTGTATATTGGTAACCAGAGAACAGGTAATAGTTCTGGGTGGTAGTGTTTTGGGTATTGTAGCGCTGCCCCATTAACTCAATGGTAGTGCTTGAAAGCGCGGCGCCATACAGGTTATTATCGGCTAAACTCAGGTAAAGTCCATTAAGCGCCTGCTGAATGGCGTGCTCGTTGGAAAAAACCTGGTCTTCCGTATAGGAACCTTCCGGTTGCACCTTCAGGTATTTTTTACAACCCGTTACAGCGAGTGCAGCAACAAGTAAGCAGGTTATGATGAGTTTGCTGTTCATGATGTTTTGGTTGAAATTTAGAAGGATACATTTAAGCTGAAAGAGGCGGTACGCGCGTAGGGATAGTCGATACCCCGTTCGGTTAACACTTTTTGCAGCCGGAATATATCGTTCAGGTAAAATGTAACGCCGAGTGATTGCAGTTTGAGGTCGCGCACCCAGCCGCCGGAGGAGCGCCAGCTTACGTTAAAGCTCTCGCCCATAAAATGGGAGTCTTTCTGCAGAAAGCGCGACGACATGGGCGTAGAGCCGGAACCTATTGCAGTGAACTGGGCAATATCGCCCGGTTTTTGCCAGCGGTCGTATAAGGCGCGTTTATCGAGGTTGGTCACTACCCCGGTTCCACCCACATTCTCTACTTTGGAATACAACGCGCTGTTGAATACATAGCCATTGAGCAGGTAACGGATGTTGCCACCCATAGAGAAATTCTTGTAAGTGAAAGAAGTGCTGATGATGCCTTCTGTTTGCGGGCGTGTGTTGCCTACTTTTACAATATCGGCAGGGTCGTAATTGAACGTGAGGCTGCCGTCTTTTTTCTGGAACACTTCCTGGCCGGTGGCAGGGTCAACGCCTCTTGAAACCACGGCCCACACATCGTCGGGACTATACCCATCGTAGTAGCGCGTTAAGCCATTGCTTTGCTGCTGCTGTTTGTTAAGGGTAGCCAGTTTATCGGCAAACCCACCATACTTACTGGTATAATTGCTACCGGTAACGCCAATGGTCCAAATGATGCGTTTCTTAAGATCATATACAGGTGATAACCGCAAATTGAAATTGTAGCCTTTGGTAGTGAGGTACCCCACATTGATCACGTACCCTGAGTTTACGCCTACTGAAGATGGCAAAGTACCGTCGGCCCCTACAGCCAGGGGATCGGTTCTTTTGCGGTAGTACTCCACAAAACCGCTGATCCTGCTTTTGAGGAAGGCGAAGTCGATACCATAACTTTCCTGCAGGGTCTTTTGCCAGTCGAGCAAAGGGTTACCGAGGGTTCCAACCGTTAACCCCTGACCAAAGTTGTTGTTATTGGTAGTTAAGAAAGTGTAAGTACTAACGGAGGAAAACTGCCCCAGGTTCTCATTGCCGGTATAACCAACATCGCCTCTTATCTTCAGCATGCTAACCCATTTAAGCTGTTGAATAAAGGCTTCGCGGCCAATATTCCAGGCAAGGCCGGCAGAGAAAAAGGGTTTATATACTTTACTGGAACCAAACACACTGGCGCCATCAATGCGGTAGGTGAGGTCCATCATGTAACGCTGACCGTACGCATAATTGACGCTGCCCAAAAAGCCCACACTGCGGGTTTTGGTTACAGTAGAAGAAGGGGTGGTAAAAGGTGTATAGCTGTAAGCGTAGGCCGGGTTGCCATTGGTGCCATAGGGGTAACCTACTGCTGAAAATCCGGCTGCATCACTCAAGGTTCCTGCTATTTCGGTACGCGCATTGGCATTGAGCTGGTGCCTGCCAAACAGTTTGGCCCAGGTAAGCATCAGGTTGCCGCCCCACGAGTTGGCATTGCCCTGATTGCTGGTATAGCTGCCTTTTTGCTTTGCTTCTATGTTATCGTACGTAGAGTTATCGGGCGGAATAAATACAACCGCGTTGGTGTTGCCCCTGGTAAATTGCAGACCGCCCTGTAACCGCAGCGCATTGTTGATGGTGAAGATGGCCTGCGTGTTGTTGGTAAAGCTGAATGTTTTTGTTTGGTTAATGCTGAACAGCGATGCGTTGTACAGCGGGTTTACAAGGGTTGGGTTATAAACAGGGTCCAGCAATTTATTGATGGTGCCATCAGGATTTGTTTTCCTGTAGTAAGGGCTTGTTTGAGCGAACACGGAGAAGGAGCCATACGGCGATTCATTGGCAGTACCGCCGGTTGCCGACATCAGGTTTACGATATTGAGTTGTCCCTTGCGGTAAGAAAGGTTGATGTTGGTGCCCCAGTTGTCGCGGCCCGATCCCTTCATAACACCATCCTGGTTACTGTAGGAAACACCGGCGCCAAACTGCAGGTCGTTGTTACCGCCTGCCAGTTGAAGCGAATGCCTGTTGGTAAAACCTTTGCGTACGGGCTCGCTGAGCCAGTAGGTATTTACCCCGCGTTGTATTTCGGCCTGGCGATAGCTCATTTGTTCGTCGTACTTCCATTGCTGATCGCCGCTCATTGTACCATTCACATTGGCCAGCTTTTCGTATTGCAATTTTTCGGAGGCATTCATAAGGTTGTAGCTGCTGAGGTCGGGCAGGTCCATAGAAAGATCGGCCGTATAATTAACCTGTAATCTACCGGGGATAGGTCTTTTGGTTTCCACTACCACTACCCCATTGGCAGCTTTAGCGCCATACAAGGCAGTAGAGGCCGCGTCTTTGAGAATGGTAACACTGGCTACCCGGTTCATATCAAGGTCATAGATGGCCTTCAGCGTGCTTTCAAATCCATCGAGAATGAAGAGCGGTTGATTGGGATCTGCGTTAAACTGATCGTTGAGGTTGGCGGTACTGATACTGGTACGGCCCCGTATTTCAAACTCAGGCAGTTTATTAGGATTTGAACCGCTGAGGTTGTTGTCTATTTTTAAGAATGCAGGATCAAGTGTTCTAAGGCTCTCCAGGATGTTCTTGTTGCCGATGGTTTTAAGTTCGGCGCCACTGTACACTGAAGCTGCACCCGTGAAGCTTTCTTTATTGCGTTTGTACACCCCCGTATTGATGACCACTTCGCCCATGGTGGTGCTGGCAGGTGTAATGCGGAAGGTATATACGTCGTTGGCCAGTTTTTTTGCTGAGCCGCCGGTGAGTATGAGATTAGCGTTCATCTCTACACCTGAAAGCCTTGACAAGGCTACTTCCACCGTACTATAACCGATACAGGAGATGATCATAACCGCATTTTCATCTAATCCGGTCAATGTAAAACGACCGGTAGCGTCGGAAGAAGTTCCCTGTTTGGAGCCCTTTACGGTAATGTTAGCCCCTTCTATGGGTTTGCTATTCTCCCCATTGAACAGGAAGCCGGAAATATTGATCAGGAAACGATTGTCGGTTGGCGGCGGCGCCATTATGGTGGCGGGCTTGTCATTGCTGTCCCCTGCTTTTTCCGACAGGATGATGGTTTTGTCTTTTATTTTGTAGGTGAAGGGCTGATCCTTCATTACCCGGGTAAGAAAATCGGTGAGCGGCATATTGCGCACAGTCAGCGATACGGGTTTTGCTTTTTCGAGGAAATCGGTTTTACCCCAAACGAAGTAACCGGTTTGCTGCTCCACTATTTTAAACACCTCTTTAATAGGGAGGTTGTTCCCGGTGAGCGTAACGGTCTGTGAAGTTGTTTTTGCAGACACGTGCAGGAAGAAAGCCAGTAGAAAGATGGTGCTTAACTTCATGATTCTAAGCGTTTTGGTTGGCAGCCACCACGCTTTTTGCTGTCGTGTCCATTGAAAGCCGGCAGGCAACATTTGCTGAGGGCCTGTCGGGACTAATACAATCGGAACAGAAACGGCATAGGCGTTCCGGCTACAATTAGCAGTTACTTGCATAAATTGCAGTTGATTTGGTTAAATAATAGGTGTCCAGTTATACATCTTCTTTAGCCAATCTTCTGCCGGAAGTGTTCCACCACTTCCGGTTTCTTATTTTGGCCAAAGCCAGGCTGTGCCTGATATTTCTACTGTCTTAATGTTCTTTTTTATGCTCAGGGATAAACGATGATCTTTCTTCCATCAACCCGGTAATGAAGCCCAAAGCCGTCCAACGCTTCCAATACCGTGGACAAACTGGATGACCTGCTTACCTTACCAAAGAATTTCACGTCGGGCACATTGCCATCGTACGCCACTTCTATATTATACCATCGTTCTATCTGCCGCATCATTTCGCGCAGGCCCACATCGTTGAAATCGAAGATCCCTTTTCGCCAGGCAGTTACTTTGTCCAGATCAACTGTCTTAACCGGAATTGACTGGGATGTTTGAGATGACTGGGATAGGGATGCCTGTTCGCCTGGTTTCAGCACCACTGATCCTTCTTTGCCCACCTTCACTTTTCCTTCGATCAACGTAGTTTTTATGGCCGTTTCGTTTTGATAGGCGTTCACGTTGAAATGAGTACCCAGTACTTCTATTTGTGCGCCATTGGGCAACTGCACCCTGAATGGTTTGGCCGCATCGTGGGCCACTTCGAAATAAGCTTCACCGGTTACCTGTACGCTTCGCTCTTTTCCCGTAAATGCTGTAGGATAGGTAAGCGTAGAAGCTGCATTGAGATACACTTTTGTTCCGTCGGGCAGCAACAGTTGAAATTGCCGGCCCTTTGGTGTGGACATGGTGTTGTATGCAATTGTATTGTTGACAGCTTTATTTTGTTCATACGCAAGGCGTCCGTTTTGCAATACCACGTTGGCGCCATTTTGGGTGGTAATAATGCCATTGCCTACACTGTCCAACACCACTTTCGATCCATCAGCCAATGTGAGACCGGCGCCGTCTTTTCCTGGCTGCAAATCCTGTATTTTAACGGGTTGTTCTTTTACGATGCCGTCCTCTTTTTTCTGGCTGCTTATATATAAGTAACCACCTGCCAGCAGCAGAAACAGTACCGCTGCTGCGCCCCACCACCACCTGCGGATGAAATGAACGCGGTGTGCGGGAGCTATTGTTCTTTGCGGCGCTTCTTCCCCCACAATGGTCCTGAATATTTCTTCTGCCCGCGCTGCTGTTATTTCCTGGTCAACCAGGTTGTTATCATAGGAATAATCAATTAACTGATGAAATGCCGGGGCCATTTCATCTTGTTTTATCAGTTCCATGAGCTCTCTGCGCTCTTCTTCGGTAGAAGTTTGCGCTATATATCGCTGGTATAATTCCAGCAGCCTGGAATCCGGCTGGTTCATAATTTTGGCTTAATTGGTAAATGAAAATGGTTAGGAAAGGTGTAAACAGGCGGTCACATATACTATAGACACGCTGCTGAAACGACCGGGTAGGTACTTTTTTAAAAAAAAGTTTAAGGCATGATCTTTTTGCAAAGAATCATGACTAAAAGCACGAGGCTTTTTTCGTGCCGTGTGAGGTGTTGTTTAATGGACTTCAACGCCTCGGTCATATGAAACTTAACGGTATCTTTTGATAGTTGCAGGGACTGGGCAATGTCTTCGTACTTTAATCCTTCCTGTTTTCCAAGCAGATATACT
>CBIMFG010000199.1:0-6962 GCA_966243125.1 uncultured Niastella sp. | reverse complement strand
AGCGAATTGGGGTATACTGTTGGTGAAACATTCAGCGCTACCGCCGGGTTTACCTGGAATAACTACTATAAGCTGGAACAGGAGAAAAATTCCTATGGACTTATTCCCATGGAATTTAATGCGGCTGTTCGCTGGCAAATGATAAAAGACCTGTTCTTTTATACTGAACTGTGGACCTGGACAAAACCCTGGGCCATGGGCAAAAATGGCGATAGCTTTAAAGGAGATAACGCCTTTGACCTCAATGCAGGCGCCGAGTTCCGCATTACCAAGAACTTCAATTTGTGGCTCCAGCTTAATAATTTGTTAAATGACGACTACCAGCGCTGGAACCAGTACCAGGTGTTTGGATTCAGTTTTATGGGTGGCCTAACTTATTCATTTAATACGAAATAGTGAGTTGTGAGTGGTGAGTGGTGAGTTAGCTCGCTATTTGGGGGAATTTTGCCATTTCGGCATCCCACTCACCACTGACCACTCACCGCTCACCGCTCACCGCTCACCACTAACCCTCTCACCAGTTTGGGGATAAAGGTTTTACGTATTTTGTGTTCCCGTTACCGGAAATTTTTTGTTCTTTGCAGAAGTAAACAAAGGATATTTTTATGAATAATGTGCTGGTAAGTTATCTGCTTCAACATAAAAGCATCAGTATTCCTGGTTTGGGCTCCATGTATATTGAGCGCATTCCGGCACAAACTGACTTTGTGAACCGTCGTATTTTACCCCCCGACTATCATTTTCGTTTTGACAAATATTTTGATGCTCCGGATAAAGATTTCTTCACCTATTTGGCCAAGCAACAGAACATTGCCGATTATGAAGCCATTAAATGGTACAATGAATGGGCATATGAGCTGCGCAGCAAATTGCGTGAAGGACAGCATGTGGAATGGGAAGGCATAGGAACGTTGAAGAAAGACATATCAGGAGAAATTGTATTTGAATCTGCCGGCCGTATTCCCAGTTTACAGGAACCAACACCGGCTAATCGCGTAATACACACTCACAGCCAGCATACCATGCTGGTGGGCGACCAGGAAGTAACCCGCAAGATCTCTAACATAGATGCAGCGCCTGCTGCAACTACAGATGAGAATAATATTATATCTGGCGAAGAACAGCAACCGGCGGCGAATCCAGACGAACCATATCATTATCCCTGGGAAGAGGAGAAGCCAAAAAAGAAGGGCTGGTGGTTTTTTGCACTCATTATTGCCGCTTTGGCGCTGGGTGTTATCTTTTTCAGGGTATATAAAAGCGGATTTGTTACTTCCGCTGCCGGAAATCACCAACCAATCAACGCAGCCCCTTAATTTTCTTTTAAACTAAAAGGATTCTTTCTTTTCTTTGCAGGTCATAAATACCTGATGTCGTCACCTATACATTATACCACCTGCCCTGCCTGCGATTCGTCGGACATACACCGTGTTTTGGCAACAAAGGACCATACCGTATCGCATAAAACATTTGAGATTTGGGAGTGTAGCCGTTGTACTATGCGCTTTACGCAGGATGTTCCCAAACAGGATGATATAGCCGCTTATTATCAGTCTGATGACTATATTTCACACAGCAATACCAGCAAAGGGCTGGTGAACAGGTTATACCTTCGGGTGCGCGAACGTAGTTTAAAAAATAAAAGAAACCTGGTGCAGTCCTATACCAATGCCGAAAGCATGCCCCGCCTGCTGGATGTTGGTTGCGGAATTGGCGCGTTTATGGACCATATGCGGCAGCATGGTTGGGTTGTGGAAGGAGTTGAACCCAGTGAACTGGCCCGGGAGAATGCCCATAAACAGTATGGTTTGTTTGTATACCCGCCCGAAAAATTCTTTGATACTACATTAGGCAATTTTGATATTATCACCATGTGGCATGTGCTGGAGCATGTGCACCTGCTGAATGAATATATGGACCGGCTGAAGGAATTGCTGCGTCCGCAGGGAACCCTCTTTATTGCTGTTCCCAATTATACCAGCCTCGACGCTTCAAAATACCAGGAGAACTGGGCCGCGTACGATGTACCGCGCCACCTGTATCATTTCTCGCCAGAATCAATGCGGTTACTGGTTGAAAAACATGGCATGAGCTTACGCGCTGTAAAACCCATGTGGTTCGATAGCTTTTATGTAAGCATGTTGAGTGAGAAATACAAAACAGGGAAAGAAAGCGTGCTTAAAGGCGGTATTATGGGCTCTATTTCCAACCTGAATACCCTCATTCACAAAGAACAGTGCAGTTCGCTGATTTACGTGATTGGGAAGTAATGTTACAAGTTTCAGGTTGCAGGTTACAAGAAAACCCTGGAACCTGAAACTTGTAACCTGAAACTTTTTTACTGCACCTTTATCTCATATATGTACGGCCATCTTTTGCCGGTTACCAACAGTTGACCTGTTTCTTTGTTATAGGCAATACCGTTCAATACATCGGCGCCAGGGCGTAAAGAAGACGCTTCTTTCTGCAGGTTCTCCAGGTTGATCTTACCAACCACACTACCTGTTTCGGCGTCAATTTTCAGGATATAATTTGTTTCCCACTGGTTGGCGTAAATAAAGCCGTTTACATACTCCAGTTCGTTGATATTGGTTACCGGGCCGTTGTTATCGGTTACCCGCGTAATGTAGGCTAAATTAACCGAGTCGGGGGTAATGAAATACAGGTTGCTGGTACCATCGCTCATGATCAGGTGCGTGCTGTCGTGGGTAAGGCCCCAGCCTTCTTGCGCGGGGATCTTGAATTCTTTTATTAGTTTGAACGTATTGGCGTCGTATACAAAACCAACATGGCTGGTCCAGGTGAGGTGGTACATTTTATCGCCAAAGAAAGTAATGCCTTCGCCGAAATACTTGGTTTTATCGAGCTTTACTTTGGAGGTTACTTTGCCGGTTTTCAGATCAGCGATCCCAAATTCAGAGGGGTAGGGGCTTTCATCGGCATTTCCGCCTGAGCTTTCGAACAATTGACCCTTATAAAACTCCAAACCTTCGGTGAAATAGGAAGTATCGTGGGGGTATTTATTTACCACTGCGTATTGAATAACCGGAGGGGCTGCGTTTGCGTTACCACTGGTATCGCCTGCGTTATTCTTGCCGGCATTGTCATTACCATTACAGGCGGCCAGGGCAGTTAATAAGGCAGTAGCTGCAAAAAGTACTTTCTTCATAATATCGTAATATATAAACTAAGCTTTAAAAATACGATCGGAAAGATAAGTAAAGCTAAAAGAATCATTAATTTTTGAATTTATTGGGGAATTTGACGGAGCTGTATGGTTGACCTTTTTTTGTAAATGCAGGCCTTATCACGTTATCAACTTTATCAACTCCGTCAACCTTATCAACCTGCCACTAAGGTAAATTCTGCTTACTATTTATCCAATTCAGCTTATAAATAACAACCCTGAAATTGCTATATAATTCATTACTTTCGACCGCAAATTGAAGCTATACATGAGAGCACCCGCTATTGTTCTATTAATTTTAGTAAGCGTTCTGACGATTGGCATTGCTTGTGAGGCCCAAAAGAAATCAGTTTCTAAAAACCCGCTTTTGCAAACCATTCAAACCAACTTTGAAGATGGCGCAAAACAATACAGGGTATTGAAGGCAACCCTGCCGCCCGACCGCTTTCCAAAAACCTATTTTCCGCAAACAGGTAAGGCCGAAACCAGCAATTCAGGCTGGTGGTGCAGTGGTTTTTATCCGGGCACTTTGTTTTACCTGTACGAACAAACAAAGGATACCGTATTGTATAACGAAGCCATCCGCATATTGGGCGTATTACAAAAAGAACAATTCAATAAAGGCACCCACGACCTGGGTTTTATGATGTATTGCAGTTTTGGCAACGCCAACCGCATAAAGCCATCACCTGAATACAAGGAGATCTTACTCAACAGTGCCAAATCGCTCAGTACCCGGTTTAACCCAACCGTAGGCTGTATAAAATCGTGGGATTCTAAAAATCCTTCCGACTTTCTGGTGATCATTGATAATATGATGAACCTGGAATTGTTGTTTGAAGAAACAAAGGCAACTGGCGATTCTTCTTTTTACAAGATTGCGGTTACCCATGCCAATACGACCATGAACAATCATTTCAGGTCAGATTACAGTTCGTACCATGTGCTGAATTATGATGTGAATACCGGAGCAGTAAAGGAAAAGAAAACGGCACAGGGATATGCCAATGAATCGGCCTGGGCGCGCGGACAGGCATGGGGTTTATATGGTTATACTGTTTGCTATCGCTATACCAAAGATGTGCGGTACCTGCAACAGGCGCAGCATATAGCTGAGTTTATTTTTAAGAACCCAAACCTGCCGGCTGATAAAGTTCCTTACTGGGATTTTAACGCACCTGATATTCCAAATGCGTTACGTGATGCCTCTGCAGCGGCTATTGCGGCTTCAGCGCTGATTGAGTTAAGCCAGTATACCAAAAGCAAGGATGCCAAAGAATACAGGGACTTAGCAGCAACCATTATCAAAAACTTATCTGATACCACTTATAAAGCGACTGTTGGTTCCAATGGTGGTTTTATTCTGCAACACGGGGTAGGGCATAAGCCTGCAGGAACTGAAATAGATGTTCCCCTTACATATGGCGATTATTATTTCATTGAAGCATGTAAGCGTTATAAGGAGTTGTATAAATAAGCAACTGGCTATAAAATAATAAGCCCTCCTTCCGATACATCGGGAGGAGGGCTTTCTCTTATAGGAAAAATAAATATTTTATTTCAACCATTGCCCAAACATTAACCAGCCCCATTTTGGCATGGTTCTTTCAATTATAGTATCAGCTACCAATTGTTTAGCGCAAGCGCTTTGAGTACTGATCTTTGTTGGTCGTATCTTTTATCCCGGGAATATCTGTGGGCCTTTTTCAGCCCGTATTAAGCATCTATTATAACCTGTTAGTTTTATATCGTCCGTTTGGCAAGAGATGGATGGACCCGTTAATGCATTCACCATTGACCATTCACCACTCACCAAAGCAAGCCACTACCTTCATGGCCAGTGATCACCTGTTATATACCAGAAAGGCCAGAGAGAATGGTATACTGCATATTGTTGCAGTTGGTATAGCAACTCTCCAGTTATGTCCTGTTTTAGTAGGGTGGCTCCTCCTCCGGGGAGCTGCCTTTTTTATTTTAAATTACCGGGATTGGGAATGAAATTTAAGAATGAATGGAATTGCGAGTCGTAGCGGCGTTTATCCAGTTTATAGTAAAAGGCGCCTTTTTTTGAACCCTCTTTTTCCTTTTCTTTTTGTTTAACCAGAAGTTTGGTAGAAAGGATCTTACGGGTAAAATTACGTTTGTCCAGCACAGTGTCATATACACCCGTATACAGGTTGTATAACTGGGGCAACGTAAATTTATCGGGCATCAGCTCAAACAAAATGGGGTGAAAGGCTGCTTTATAGCGAAGCTTTTCCTGCGCCATTTTTACCATACGGCTATGGTCGAAGATGAGCCTGGGTATTTTTTTCAGGGAGAACCATTCAGCGTGAAAGTCGTCGCTGATCTGTTTTTCGTATTTGCCAATATCAATCAGGGCAAAATAAGCGATGGAGACAGTGCGGTCTTCAGGATCGCGGTTGGGTTCGCCGAAGGCATATAACTGTTCAATGTATACATTCTTGAGCCCAGTCAATTGTTTCAGGATGCGAGCGCCAGCTGCTTCAAAATCTTCATCAGGCTGAACGAAACCACCCATTAAGCTCCATTTGTCTTTTTCAGGTTCAAATCCTCTTTTTATCAGCAGTAGCTTTAGTTCGTGTCCATCAAAACCAAAAATGATAGAGTCAACCGCAACAAGCATGCGTTTTTGCTTGGAATAATGTTTCATATGAAAGTGATCGGTCCATTTATACTATTAAAATCTAAAATTAAAATAGTGGAAATGGATAGAATTTTGGGTTAAAGTAATAAGAAAAACTGAACAATGGTATAACTGGGTGTTGAAGATAGCTATTTTTTTTAAAAAGTACTACTCATATCGATTGAGCCAGTATGCTGTTGCAATTTTTTTGCAAGCTCCAAAGGCCCGTCCCCACTGGCTTTTCAAGATACTAACGATGATCAGGATCATGCTTACCGCTTATATAAAGATGCGGGTACCGGAAAAACTTTCCCGGAAGTCTTTAGGCGTACAGCTCTTCTTCTTCTTAAATATTCGGTTGAAGTTTGAGATATTATTAAAGCCGCAATGGTAAGCTACCTCGGCTATCGACTGAGTGGTATCAATCAGCATGCGGGAAGCGTGGCCCAGTCTTATTTCGGTAAGACTGTCAATAAATGTATTACCGGTACGCTGTTTAAAAAACCTGCTAAAAGCAGCATCAGACATGTTGGCCAAACGCGCTACTTCGTTCAGGGTAATGGGTTTGTCGAAGCTATGGTTCATGTATTCCAGCGTTTTTTCAATTCGCCGGCTGTTATAAGTGTACTGTTCGGTATTATTGAATGAGGCGTCGGAAAGGATACGCATATTGCGCGAGATCGACAGATCATGTAGTATTGACATTAATTCAAGCACAGAATCAAAGCCCTGTTTCTGATTTAATTCCATAATGCGAGGCGCCAGCTGCTGGGTGGTTTCTTTTGCAAACAGGATGCCCCGCAGCGATTTTTCCAGCATGGTGCGAATAAAACTCAGTTGATTGCGGCGCAACAATTTTTCATCAAACAGGTCTTTATGAAACTGGATGGTGATCTCCTTTATTTCCCTGCTTTTGCAGTGATGGGTAAACCAGGCATGTTGCAGGTTACTGCCTACCAGCACCAGCTCCAGCTCATCAATGTCTTCAATGTGATCGCCAATGACCCGCCTGGCGTTTTTGGCGTTTTGAATAAAATTCAGCTCAAATTCTTCGTGGAAATGAATTGGGAAATCGAACTCCGATTTAACCCGGGAAAACAGGGTAAAGCAGTCGCTTTGTGTAAGAGG
>CBIMFG010000198.1:0-6965 GCA_966243125.1 uncultured Niastella sp. | reverse complement strand
TGCATTGTTTAAACCAGCTTTTAAAGATGTTGCTGCCCGGTTGGGCAGAAATAAGAAAGCCAGCACTGAAAAAGCAAAAAAATTACCGGGCTGAACGCCCCGAAGCCACGAAGAAGTTATCTTAGCATCCGCAGAAAGAGATCTGTCGCATTTTTCGTTCGCCTTTAAAAAGTTGATTAGGCATTCGCCATCTAAATTATAAATTATGAAGCTATACAGTGTAATGTTTATTTTGTTCTCTTTACTGCTGACGTACGAAGCAGGAACTGCCCAGATCAAAACAGGCGCCGATCAAACTGAAAAATACCTGCCGCTGCTCAAAAACAAACGGGTAGCAATTTTGGCCAACCCTACTACCATCATCGGCAAAAAACACCTGGTTGATAGCCTCATAACCCGCGGCGTTACATTCGTAAAAGCATTCGGTCCCGAACATGGTTTCCGTGGCAAGGCCAGCGCCGGCGTACATGTAACCGATGAAACCGATTCTGCCACGGGTATTCCTATCATCTCTTTGTATGGTTCTAAAAGAAAACCTTCAGAAGCCGATCTGGCCGATGTTGATATTATGATCTTTGATGTGCAGGATGTGGGTTGCCGTTTTTATACGTACATTAATGTGCTGCGCGATGTAATGGAAGCTTGTGCAGAAAACAATAAAGAACTGCTGATCCTCGACCGGCCCAATCCCAATGGTTACCTGGTAGATGGTCCTATTCTGGATATGAAAAACAAATCGGGCATCGGACAATTTCCCATTCCCATTTCTCATGGTATGACCATTGGCGAGTTTGCCAAAATGGTAAATGGGGAAGGCTGGCTACCTGATAAAAAAACCTGTAAGATCACCATCATTCCAGTCAAAAATTACAAACATGATCTGGAATACACACTACCGGTAAAACCTTCACCCAATTTAAATACACAGCAAAGTATTCTTTTATACCCCTCCACCTGTTTGTTTGAAGGCATTGCCATTAACCTGGGCCGCGGCACGCAATTTCCGTTTACCGTACTAGGCGCTCCTGTTTTGAAAAACAAATATGCTTTTTCTTTTACCCCAGTGAGCATCCCGGGCATGAGTGAGTCACCGTTATATATGAATGAAGTTTGTTACGGGATAGACCTGCGCAAATATGACGTATCCAAACTCCGCAAAAGCAAACGGATCAATATTGACTGGATCATCGAATTGTATAATGCATTCCCTGATAAAAGCCGTTTCTTCGATCGCTCCATCAGCAAACAGATCGGCAACATAGATTACCTGGCCGGTGTTTCTGAATTCAAAAAACAGATCATAGAAGGCAAAACCGCCAAACAGATCCAGGACTCCTGGGAACCGGGTTTGTCTCAGTATAAACAGATGCGGAAAAAGTATTTACTGTATCCCTAATAAGGAACAGGGATCTGTACATATAATTGCCGAAGTAAGAGGTAAGAAGTAAGAAAATTCGCGAACTTCTTACCTCCTGCTTCTTACTTCCTACCTTCTACCACTTATTTTTTTCTTTCAGTTAATATTTCAGTAACTTAATAGAGTAAAGTAACGGTTGCCATTAACGCTCTTTTCCGTTCCCTGCGTTATTAAAAATTTTACCAGATGCAACTTGCGGGGAAACATGTATTACATGCAGCGCCGTCCAAAGTTTGGGCGACATTGATGAACAAAGATGCGCTGGCCCGGGTGGTACCCGGTATTTCCCGCCTTGAAGAAACCGGCGATCATTCCTTTAGATCAACACTCGATATTAAGCTGGGTCCCGTCAATGGCACCTTCATCGGCAACCTGCAGCTGGACGACCTGCAGGAACCCAATACATTTACCATTAAAGCGCAACAGAACAGTAAAATAGGCAACGCCAATGCCGCCATTAAGATCAACCTGGCGCCGGTAGAAAGCGGCGATACTGAGATCTCATTTGATGGTGATGTAAAATTAAGCGGCATGCTGGCATCGCTGGGGCAACGGATTATGGGTGGGGTTTCAAGCACGCTCACCAAACAATTTTTTTTGAACCTGGAAAAAGAGATCAACAACACACCTGCATAGAAAATAATCACCAGGATCAATGTTACCGTTAACGGTATACAGTACAATCATCATGTTGAACCCCGGCTATTATTGGTGAGTTACCTGCGCGATGTACTGCGGCTAACAGGCACCCCTGTGAAGGCAGCAATGCCGTTTATAGACATGTTGGCTCCTGTATATAATTTGGAAATTCTTCAGAAGTTGGTTAAGTGGATCTAAGGCAAGCTATAAGCTGTAAGCCGAAAGCTGTAAGCAAAATACAGGTTACGCCGAACGCAAGACATTGCCTTCGCCTTATGGCTTAGAGCTTACGGCTTTCAGCTCTTCTCGTAATGAAGGCAAATTACCCCATTGGTAAACGATTTGCTTTTTACCAGTTTTAATTCGGCAGGCAACTGTGTGTTGTTAAATAAAGGAATGCCACCGCCGCCTACCAACACGGGATTTACAAACAACCAGAACTCATCTATCAACCCATATTGCATGAGGGAATGAGCCGCGGAAGGGCTGCCGAAGATCAGGATCTCGGAACCTGCCTGCTGTTTCAATGCTTTTATTCTATGCTCCACATCATCGCTGATGATGATGGTATTGGCTTTTTGCTGTCCTTGCATACTTTTAGACAACACCACTTTATCAACCTTTTTGTACCAGGCGCTGTGTTGTTTGTCGTGTTTGCTGGCATCAGGTTCATCGCCGGCGGTTGGCCAGTAAGCATCCATCATTTCATAAGTAACGCGGCCATATAAAGCCATATCAGATACATCGGTGCGGTCGCCAACATAATCAAAGATCTCTTCATCTACTTTTACGAAGCTCATACCGCCGTTGGGATCGGTAACAAAACCATCGAGGCTTACGTGCATAAACAAAACCAGTCGTCGCATATAGATTGTTTTTGATAAAGCAAACCTACGGCTGAAAACCGGTTTTTCCGGGGGTGGTTTGCGACAATATACAGGGGCAACTCCGTCAATTAAAAATAAGTAGAGAACCCAAACTGAAAACCCGCCATTTTGGAAGGGGGATTACCCAAAAGATCGTGTTGCGTATTGTGACGATAATTTAACCTGATAACCGTTTGCGGGGTTGGCCGCCAGCTGATGGCCGGCACAAAGGCAAACACCTCGTCTGAAATATTGCCGCCGGTTGATTTAAACGAACCCTTGTTCCAGTCAACATACTCCAGCCGCAATGCCACGTTCAGCACAGCCTTTTCAAAGCCCATCATAGGCTTTTTTAGAACTGGTTGTACTATATCTACAAAACCGCCTTGCTGGTTGCGGCCAAACTGTTCCGTATAAGTTTCCGGTACATCCACATGTACCCAGGCCCATTCACCATTGATGTACGTATTCGATTTGGGCAGCGTGGTATTAAAATCAACAGCAAATACATTCACCGGTCTTTTTTTATCGAGCGTAAGGCCATCTTCCTGGTACTTATTATAGATGCCGCCCATATACGAAAGTCCCAGCTCCCCTATTTTCCGGTTCTTTACGGCTACTTTACCAGTGAATAGCGGACTTCCATTAAAACTTTCTTCAAACCGTTCGGCGTTTGTTTTGGAAGCCGGCAAAAAAGTTTTGCCTTCGGCATTGTTGATGATCTGGTCATCGAACCCATTGGTAAAATAGGCTTCATAAGCATACACCCAGTCTTTTACATATTTCTTTCCAAAAATACCAAACCCCACATTGCTCCAGGTAGCAGGCAACATTTGCGTGGCAGCAATGGGCCGGTCAATAAACTCCCACTTAGGCCCGTCGTGGTTTTGGTTAAACGCGCCAATGGGATTCATCACTACGCCACCGCGAAAGTTCAGCAATGGCGACAATTCAAAATCAACAGAAGCAAATTCTATATTGATTTCCTTAGTGCCATCTTCAAACTCTATTTCGCTCAGGAATTTTATGCGTTTGGAAATGGCAGAAGAAACAAACAGCGTTAACCGCCGCATCTGAAACTGATGCCCTTCGCTAACACCATTTTCTTTTATGTATTGATAATTGGCTTCCACATAACCGCCCAACGCTACAGGTAATTTTCCCAGTTGTAAAAACGGACGATTGTAAATGGCATCCATGTTCATCTTCATTTCGCCGGTATCTTTTAGGTTGTGCCGCAACAACACCGGATCTATCTGCGCAAACAAGGCAGCAGATGAACAAAGCAACGTTATTAGTAAGTAATATTTTTTCATACTCTTCTCAGGTCGATAAATAATTCATTGTTGTTTACCGTAACAGGAAAACTGCGCAGGTCTTTATCTGCCGGACCATTGGTTATTTTTCCTTTATTACTGAATTCGCTTCCATGGGCCGAACATTGCAGCTGATCGCCGGATGCCTGTAACTCAGCGCCCTGGTGGGTGCACTGCATCCAAACGGCGCTGTATTCGGTTTCACCAAAGCGATAAACGTAAATGGGATATTTCAGGCTTTCATTACGTACAATGATAAACGGGCGGTAACCGCCTTTGCCTTTCTTGTTCGTTTTAAATTCATCGGCGCTTACGGTTATGCCATCCTTGCCTATGGCGCCGCTGGTATAGCGGGTAGTGGAGCAGGATGATAACAAACCCGATACAACAGTAACGCCCAAACAGGCTGCACAACTATTTGCAATAAATTCTCTGCGATTCATTTAAGTTATTTTAAAATACTCAGGATTACCTCGTATTATAGTGATTCAAGAAATTTGATGAGCAGGGCCTGATCGGTGGCTGATAACTTTTGAAAGCGGGCATTGCTGGCCTGAGCTTCTCCCCCATGGCCTTTGATGGCATCGGCAATGGTAGTGGCCCGCCCATCGTGCAACAAGAAGTATTGTCCACCCTGTGAATTTTTCGAAAGACCCAATCCCCACAACGGCGGCGTGCGCCATTCGGCAGGCAGTGCCGAGCCTTCGGTATATCCATCATTCAAAACGGGCCCCATATCGTGCAACAACAGATCGGTATACGGTTGAAATGTTTTATTGGCCAATGCTGTAATACTATAATCACCGGTTTTTAATTCGGGCGTATGGCATTTGGCGCAGCCGATGCTTATAAACAACTGTTTCCCGCTGAGTACATCGGCATCGTTTTGATTTCGTTGAATGGGCGCTTTCAGCGTTCTTAAATAAAACACCAGGTCAAGCACTTTCTGGTTTGTTACTTCCGCATCTATCTCGGCGTGGGTATACGAATCGTAAGGTTCATAGGTACTAACAATGCCCATATCCTGGTTGTAGGCATTGGCGGTTTGTTGCATCAGGTCGAACACCGCAGCTTTTTTACCAAAGCGGCCAATGTATTTATTATTATGTTCCACGGTGCCGGGACGATGGGTGATATACGCGGGCAGCGTTATCCAATTTACACGCCCCGATATTCCATCGCCGTCGGCATCGTGTTCATCTGCTAACGCTAATAGGGTGTTATCAGGCACTGCATCCAAAAAACCCAAACCGGTATTTGCCGGTGGGGTGAATTTTGAAAAAGCAGCGCCTGCTGGTATTTGTTCCGGCATAAAAGAAGGAATGGCGCGGTTTTGCAATTGCGGGCCGCCCAGCTGCATAAACTGGTTACCGGTACTATCGGTTTGCCCAAATCGCGTTAAGGTAGTAAAGGGATGTCCCTTGCCATCGCCGGCATGACAGCTGCCACAGCTGGTGGAAACAAACAAAGGCCCCAACCCACTGGCTGCGGTAAATATATCGTCGTTAAACGCCACATCGCCCCGCAGGAACATCTGGTGCTGTTCACCGGTCAATCCATCAATGGGCCCATCAAGGATGGAGTCATCGGCCGGTTTACCCGGTAATATTTTATCGCAGGCCAGCGCCACCACAATAATAGTAATGAGCAAACCCATCACCACCCATTTCTTTTGCATAAACAGTAATTAAAGTTGCCCAAAAATAAATAATTAGATCAACAAAACAAACAAAATTAGGCATGCCTAATAATACTGCTTTTGTTCATCTTTCCCTAATTTGCCCAAAAATTGAGCGCACGTGCATTCATCTGCTGAAGAAAACTATCTGAAAGCCATCTATAAATTACAGGAAGCTAACGGGGAAATGGTGGCCACCTCGGCCCTGGCGCAGTTGTTGGGCATTCATATGGCTTCCGTTACCGATATGCTTAAAAAGATGAGCACCAAAAAACTGGTGGCTTATCAAAAATCAAAAGGGTTTAAACTCACTGAAAAAGGAAGACTGGCTGCTATTGGCATTATTCGTAAGCACCGGTTATGGGAAGTGTTTCTCGTTGATAAACTCGGTTTCCGCTGGGACGAAGTACATGATATTGCCGAACAGCTGGAGCACATTCATAGTCAGGACCTGATTGACAAACTGGATGCCTATCTTGATTTTCCCAAAACTGATCCGCATGGCGACCCCATTCCTGATTCAAAGGGCGTATTTGCCATCAGCAAATCGGTATTATTGGCGGCTTTGTCGCCCGGCAGCCAAGGTAAGTTTACCGGTGTTACCGATCACTCCTCGGCTTTTTTGAATTACCTCGACAAGATCGGCCTGTCACTGGGCGATACCGTAAAAGTGAAAGAGGTAGAAGAATTTGATAAGAATTTCACCCTGTTGCTGAAGGGTAAAAAGTTGGTAGTGGTAAGTTTTAAAGTAGCCAACAGTTTATTGATCAGCGAATAAGATAATACCACAAAAAAGATTTATTATTGGTGTTCTTTAAGCAATACCATGTCCTTAAGCAATCCTATACTGGAACTCAACAAATCGGTGGTGAATGTACCCTTTGAGATACACACCACAGAATGGATAGCGCAAAACCGGTTCCAGCAAAACGAAGGTCCGCACCGGCACAATTATTTTGCGATCATTTGGGTAAAAAAAGGAGCGGGTACACATTTGATAGATCTGGAGCAATATGAACTGGAAGATAATACCGTTTACTGTATTACAC
>CBIMFG010000197.1:0-6978 GCA_966243125.1 uncultured Niastella sp. | reverse complement strand
AAGGGTTGACCAAAAAGGGAAATTGTTGTGGTAACAATGCCAATGTATTTTCATCAAACAGCAGCTTGAAATATTTAAGATTGTCTGTTTTAGCGGGCGGTGTAAAAATTTGATTGGGCATTGCAAAAAGCAAGTGCCCATCTGTAAGCGTAAAGTCTTGTAAGTCTAAATTATATGTAATTGAACCGCTTTCAATTAATACAATAAAATAAGAAGACAATCTGCGAGGTTGCAGCATTTTTTTTTGAATATCAACTGACAGATAAGGATTGTCGTTTGAGCGAATCTTTATTCCCAGCTCGTCATTCTGCAGTCCCTCATATTTCCCTTTTTGTTCTTGCATATTATTTGCTCAAAATTTTGTAGTGTGTCAACGATTATGCAACAATATACAGATTTATACGTCAACAAATTTGAGTTATGTTTGTAACGTTCAATTTGTCCTTCAATTTCATAAACTCGCTCTTCAATATCTCCAAAATTATCATTGGCAATTTGCTCTTCTATTTCTTCGATTCTTTGTTCTAAGGCTTTATATCTTTCATCGTTCATATTTTTCGTACAGGGATTTTAATACCGTCAGAGCTTTGTATGATAACCATTAAATTATTGTCCCCCTGATAGCAGTAATAATCTTAGGCAGGCTTGCTTCTAAAGCCGGCTCACTCACATCAACACAGAGGTTTTCCCTTAATCGCCTGATAATTTCGTCGATGTTTAGTTTCAGGTTATTATAACGTAAAAATTCGTTATCAAGATCACGGGTATTTAGTCCCTGGTCTATTCTTTTCTTTTTATATTCGAGCAATTTACTCAGCTCCTCGTTTATCGTTCCTATTGCATCGTCGGTGAAGCTTTTACTGAAAAAATCTTTATCAATAAAACATCCAATAAACCTGTGCGAATTTGTGCTCTTTTCCTGCTGAAAAGTAGCGATCGATTCCATGGCCACCCATGAAGACAACAGGCTTTTCTTTGAAATGATCGAAAGCGTAACATTTGTCTGGCGAATACTTTCATTAATAAAAGAAGCAATGTCCATTCCAGCCATCAATTTATCGCTGTCCATTACAACGTCAATATTATTAGCTGTCAAGCTGTTTTTTATCAGATTTGCAATAGCCGTATCTGCATGGCTGTAAGAAATAAATACTTTGCCGGTCCCTTCAACCGGACAGAGTGGTGCTGCCAGCGCAATAAAATTTAATAATGACAAATTAAGGTTGGCCCGGTGTTTAAAACTGTCTTCTGCGCTGAGTGCGCCAACAATTTCCAGTTTCTTTATCTCTTTATAACGCGCAAACAGTATCAACAGCTGATCTGCAAGCTCAGCGTCATTCTTGGTGATCTCCTGTAATGCTGCAAAAACTTTATCATGTTTGTTACCCGCCAGATCATTTCGCATAGTTGAGATCGTATTTTTCATTTTTGGGCAATTGATTGCAATAAGCATTAATTAAATGAAAACCCTTTTCCCTGCAGTGACCTGAGTGCAATGAGGATCTCAGCTTTTCCAAAGTATGGGCTCTTTATAACAGATTCCGTGTTGAGATTATCCAATACACTATTAAGCCATACATTAGCTCTTTCTCTCTGGGTAAAAGTTCCGTCTTTGTAAGCATCCACCGTTGCAATGATCATCCATGGAATAACCAGGTGCCTTGTAAAATCTGTATACTCCACTTCTGAACCACCGGTCATATATAGCATTTCGCTGCGCTCACGATAACTGATAAGAGCTGCAGCTTCCGATTTTTTTAAATCTTTAAGCCAGTTGCGATTCAGCTCGGGTTTTGCATATCCAATAACATTTAACGTATGAATAGCCAATCCGGAAAGGCTTTTGCACAGCAGGCTTTCGTCAGTATCGCTTTGGGGATAATCATTCCATAATGCCGAGGCAGGGTCTATCTTGTTTTTTAATAACCACTCCGCTCCTGCCCTTATAGAGCGCTCCACTTTATTGCGGTAAAAAGCGTCTGAAATATTAGGCAGGTTGTTATACAGGGCCCTGATGACATGACAGGTAGCATAGGTAGAACCATACTTTTTCTGATCTTTCTTTACCGGAATCATACTCCAGGCCCCATTTGCGAGTTGATAAGCTATTAAAGAATCGATGGGGTTACATTTATATTGATTGAGTAAGCCCTGCGATCCAATGGCTGCGGTAACCCAACCTGTAACCTGCAATTCCTTTTCATTCTTTGTTTGGTTCCAGCAACAACACCTGGCAACTTCTTTCCTGGTTGTCAGTTTGTAGAAATTCTCCTTTACGGACTCAGTAAGATCGGCACCCAAGGCCGTTATGATCTGCGAAGACTCCCATGGGGTCAATGAATCGTTGGTGTTGATCCTTTGTGATACATTCTCCAATTCATTTATCAGATAGCCAACTACCTTGTTCAGCGTTTCATTTTGCTTTACTACAGGCCTTGTTTTGTCAGCGCTAAGAGCAGTAAGGCATTGAAAGTAAATAGTGTCCCAATTCCACGTTAAAAGCATTAAAGCTATTGTAAAGATGATACCGCCGGTAATCAATTTTCTGTTGGCTTTTCTTTTTACATTCTTCACCAGCATCTTGTAATACTTTTCCATTAAAGCATGTTGCTCTCTATTATCGCGCTCTTTGAGAATAGGCTCCATGATGGTATCGTGAGATATTTCGTAATTAAAACCTTCTACGGAGTTCGCTTCCCTTCTTATCAGGAATGAGTTTTCCAGAACGGCCAACAAGTCTGCTTTAATGCCGGCATCGGCAATTTTTTTTCGAAGAATGTTTCCGTCAACACTCAATCTTCTTTTTTCGCCGGTTCGCTCATCTTCAAAAATAAATTCCCGTTCTAAAAATTCCTGTGCGCGGCCTTTCAGGTTATTTGGCAGTCGTTCTATTTGCCTGGTGTAATACTGCTGGTACAGATTTTTGAAATCAGGGAGGTCTTCAACATTAATTATGGCATCTATTTCCCCCTTTTTTAGTTTGTCTTCTATCTTTATTTCGCAACCCTGGCAAATGATCTGCAGATGAAATGCTTCAATGGCTTCTTTTCCATCCTCCTGGATCCCTGATAGTTCTTTTAAGATTACATCCAAAGAGTCAGGATCATATTCAAATGGATGGATAGTAAACTTTTTATCGTTCATCCTGGCTGGTTCTATAATTGCTTCCCTGGCCTGTTCCTGCCGCAAACCTTTGATCTCAAACTGACCATTAAAAATACAGGGAATGGCATCTTTCACAGAGTGAAAAAGACTTAACCGGTCGGACCGGATAGCAAATACGATCTTTACATCGAAGTGATGAGAAAGAAAGATTTGATTCGCTTCGCTCATGTTCAATATGTTCTCATGAATATGCTGTGGGATCTCGGTTGTAAGGATCTCAGCCAATTCCCATCTGAAGGCAATTTGTTCTTTTTCTTTATAAGAAAAAAACTCTTCAAACTGATCGAAGATCAGAATAAACCGATGGTGCTCTTTTGATTGTTTTCTTTTAAAATGTAACCATAAAGAATCGGGCTGGCAATAATCTTCCAGAAAGGCTGATTCTTCTGTATCAGGCAATAGTTCATCCAGCTTTAAAATCAATTTTCTTATGGGCGATTCCTCTTTGCCTTCTACTTTGCCAATTCGAAGATCAATAGGAAAGTATTGAAAACGGGAAGGTGCTTTTTTGTCTTTAAGCATGGGTATTATACCAGCATTGAGGATAGAGCTTTTTCCCTGCCCCGATTTACCAAAGAGTATAACAGTTTTTTCAAGCATGATCAGCTTATACAATTTGATAACATCTTCTTTCCGGCCAAAGAATACATCACTGTCTGTTTCTGTAAAGGGGCGCACACCGGGATACCGGTAGGTAGTGGTATTTTCCATTAGTCAGGCAGGTTGTTTAATAATTCAAGAATGCGGGCCTGTATTTTAGCCCTTTCAATTCCCAGGATATCAGGTCGTTCCAGTCTTTTGTTGTACAGATAATTGAAACGGGCATAGGCTGCTTTGATCAGTATCAGTGGATCAATGATGTCGGTTTCGTTTTTGATAGTATACAATGTCAGGATGTCGAGGGCTCTGTCAATGTTATCATTCTCTATATAGTACTGTGTTGTCTTCTTTATGGAAGTTTGCCTGAGCATTTCCTCATCTTCACGGGCTATACTTTCAAAGTATTTCTCATGCATTTCCCTAATGAATTCAACCGGAGCCCCATAATATTTTATATTGAATTGCTTACAGAAAAAAGACTCGGAAGTTTCATCGATAAAAGACCGGGTGGTGTAATTCTTTTTTCTATCATCAAAACAATGCTCTTTCATATTCAGATACCGGAATAAAAGCTGGGTATCCATCTTTTGCAGATGGAAACCAATGAAAATAAACGATTCTGTTTCATTTAAAACCGAGCGAATGGTATCTGGCACATTAATGTTATTCAATAGAAATTTTAAATGATCGAAGATGTCTTCAAAGTCGAGCACCAGGGATTCGTGATGTTCAGTTGAACCAAATAAATTGTAAATTATTGGCGTGTTTTTATCCGGCTCCGATATTTCCTGCTTTTTCTTTTGGGGTTTCCACGAGTAATAGTCGCACTGACAAGCGCCTATTCGCTCTTTATATTTCTTACAAAGCTTTTGAGATGGGCTGGTGTTGATGACCATTCTAAATGGCAGATCTATAATGTGCTGCAACACGTCGGGTTCCGCTTCTATTGATTTGTAGTATTCCGCTGCCTCCCTTTGGGCATAGGTCTTGTATTTTTCGCTTTGGAAAAGAAAAATACCGTTGCTTGGATAGAAGTGAAGAATGCCATGGTCTGGTCTTTTTATTAAGTGTGCATATAGCTTTTCCTTTGGCGACAACCCATCGCTGGAATAAAATTCGGGACCTAACACGAGGATGGCACGGTCTTCTTTCAGGTCACGATAGAGGTCTTTCCAATCTATGTGTTTGCCAGTAGTATTATCCAGTTTAATATCATCCATGATAATAGATTTAATGATTATACTTATGATCTTTCATATATCCAGCAGATGGAGGAGTGAGAACCCAAGGTATTTTTTGGGAGATTTGAAATACTGATCGTAGTCAACAATAACCTTTGTTATTGAGTTTGCAGCATGTGGGTCCAATGCTTTATCCAAAACAATAGTAAGCTCAGCTTTACCGGACGCCCTTTCATAGCTTTTATCAATCTTATTTGTTGTTGCCGGGTTATTACAGGCTATAAAAAGGATAATAACCCAATATGACTCCCTCAATCCCATCTGCACAATTTTCATACTAGTTAATTGAAAGTTGTAAGGCATCTTATCGCGATAGCACTTATCTATCAGGCTCAGGAAGGAATATTATCATTTAGGCAGGAAACGTAGGCACGTTTGATACGAATGGTAAAACTCAGGAGTATATAATGTTAAATTAAGCAATTTACCTTGAATAAAAAACCGTTAAAACACCTAAAATTATAAGCGATGTAGGGTGCTGTATTTACACATTTAATCAAATAGGTTATTTATTACCGAGCTCTTCAGCCAGCCCAATGAGAAGCCCTTCGTGTCCACGAATGTAACAGAGCCTGTATATGTTCTCGTACTGAACTACTTCACCAACGAGCTTAGCACCATGCTTGTAAAGCCTGTTGAGCGTTTCGTCAAGGTCATCAACATTGAACATAACGCGTAGGTATCCGAGCGCATTAACAGGCAAAGTGTTGTGATCTGCAACAGTTGGTGGCGTAAGAAATCGAGAAAGCTCAAGCCTGTTGTGTCCATCGGGTGTAACCATCATAGCTATTTCTACGCTCTGGGTACCCAAACCGGTGACCCGCCCGGCCCATTCTCCTTCTACGGCGGCCCGCCCTTCAAGCTTCAAACCTAACTCAGTGAAAAAAGAGATTGCACCATCCAGTGATTCTACAACGATGCCTACATTGTGCATTACCGGTAAATTATTTTTTGCCATAGTTTATTTTTTTAAAGGCCCGTCGAACAGCTTGCCTTTGTGTTTAGTTGAAAGATAGGAAAAAACAGGTTATCAACAGCAATATGGAAAAAGCACTTAAAATCAAGCATGAAAACATACATTCCAAAATAATAAATGAGTAAAAACAGCAATCCCATTCTGGTATCATCAGAATGGGATTGCTCTTCATTGGTTTAGTAATTCAAGAATACCTTCATTTTCTATAATCATCATTCCCTGCCGGTCACTGGTAATACCTTCATCCAGTTTATAGGTGTATCTGGGAACAGTACCTTCCAGAATCGTAGGCAGGTATTTAAATTGAAGGTTGTTACATTCCCCTTTCAACGCCTCTCCTACCTCAATAATATGTGTTGAGATAATAAAAAAGCAATTGCTGTATGCTGCAAAAGATCTGGTTACCGCAAGCGTAGCATCATAGGCGTCTTTAACATTGGTTCCTTTAAACAACTCATCAAATATTACCAGCATATTTTGCCCTGCAGCCACCTCCTCAGCAACCTTTTTAACCCGCATTACTTCTGCATAAAAGTGACTGTAGCCCATGCTTAGGTTGTCGGGTGTGTTAATAGAAGAGCACATCCCCTCTTTTACGGAAAACTCCATATTTTTTGCAGCTACAGGAAAACCCAAATGCGCTAAGAAAAATGAAATGCCTATGGTTTTCATCAGGGTTGACTTCCCAGCCATGTTAGCGCCTGTTAAAAACACCATGTTACTGTGCTGCGTCATGGAGATACTATTGCCGACTGCATTTTTTAATAAAGGATGCTTCAGATCTTCGGCGGTAAACACATACGTTTCTGCAGGAAGGGCTTTTGCGTAACCATAATTATTATCAGCAGCACATTTACCCACTGCCATATAAACATCCAGCTCGTAAATAATCTCCAGCAGGTGCTGCATTTCCGTTTTTAAAGTTGCCCTCAGCAGGTGATCATAGCTGCTCAATTTTAAAAACGATAAACTATCAGGATCAATACTATCATTCAG
>CBIMFG010000196.1:0-6999 GCA_966243125.1 uncultured Niastella sp. | reverse complement strand
ACAATAAGGGGATCTTTTCCGGAATTTATGCTGTTCTGCCCTTGTATACGAACTGTAACGCCGCCACCGGACAACCCAGTAAGCTGGGTTACTTCAACACCGGCCACGCGGCCCTGGAGCGCTAGCAAGGGATTTTGTACCGGCTGTTTTTCGATATCCGTAGATTTTATGGTAGCCACATTACCTGTGCTAAAACGCCTGGAGGTGGTGCCATAGGCAATGACCTGCATTTCATCCAAATTACCTACCGCCACCTTTAACTGCAAAGCGATGAATGGCTTGTCCTTTACAGGGATTTCCATTTTATCATAGCCAACCGAGGTAACTATAAGCAAAGAATTTTCATCTATATCCGGCAATTCACACTCTCCTTTATAGTCTGTGCTTGCTGCCTTTCCGGTTCCTTTCACCGTAACATTTATACCTTGTGCCGGAGCCCCATTTTCATCCGTAATCCTTAATCGCACATTTATGTTCTTAGGCAGGTAGGAAGTACTAACAGACTTATCAGCCGTTTTTTCATCTTGCTTAACCCTAGTCACAATCTTGATCAATTTGCCCGTGATGGAATAAGTAAGCGGCTGGTCCTTAAAACACATATCCAACACCTGCTGCAAAGGGATATTGTTTGCCGTAATAGAAACGGCTTTTGCTCTTTTAAGCTCTCTATTACTCACGAAAAACACAAAATCGGTTTGCTTTTCAATGGCCTTTAAAACCGTCATCAAGGGAGCATTCTTTACCGAGAGGGTAACCGTTTGGGTTAGTCCCCTGGCGCTCAGTTGAAGGCCTGCTGCCAATAATATGATCGTAATTAAGTTCATCGCGAGAACAATTGTTTTTGTTTTGGTGCGATGGGATTCCGTCCCGCCTGAGGCTGGACTACATCTCATAATACGCACCGCCAAGCGGCATTTTCTAATTAAGCAGTTTAAGAACCGCAAGTCTATCCCGGCAATAGCTTTGCGGGTAGCAAATTCTTGCATACCTTTACGTGTTGGTTAGTTAATAATTACGGTCGTAGTTTTGATTAACCTTACACATCCCGCTTTCGTCGGGATGTAAGACCGAAGGTGGTACTAACACTTTCGGTTTTTTATTTTTCGCTACACAGCGAAAAATATGGCAAACCATCTTAGGTGTAGTTCAATGGTTAATTGGGCGGTATGGTAGGTTGGTGGTGGTGGTTTTCTTAGGAATTGATTAAAACAAAGTGGGGTACCTGGTACTAACAGGCCCCCACCCGATATTTGGTGCTGTTATAGCCGAAATAAAAGAACTGCACTACAGGTAAGGCACTGGGTGTCACCTGGAAGGTTCTGAATCAAGTTCAGAATGACCCTTTCTCCTCGTCGGTCACTCCAGGTAAGGCACTGCGTGCCACCTGGAAGGTTCTGAATCAAGTTCAGAATGACCCTTTGTTCCGGAATGACCCTAAGAAAATGAAAGCCCTGGAACAGATGTTGGCTCGTTTATGTGGGACAATATCGAAGAGTGGAAGTACAAGATCCGATGATTGCGCCATCAACCATGAGCCGATAAACACCTTTAAAAGAACTTCCAGGGCTTTGCTTTTCTAACCTCATCCGCCCTTCGGGCACCTTCTCCTATAGGAGAAGGAATATTGTGCTTCGCTAGTTTAATGAGGAAAGCTTCCACATCTTTCGCCTTCCATCCCTGTCTATATTAAGATCTAAATTTTGATTTAAGTACACCTTCACATTTTGAAGTGCCGCCCGTAACTGGTTGTTTACCGTATTGGAAGAGCGCCGCACTATCCCGGCGATCTGGCGACGGGTTAAATCCTTTTCATAAAAGAGATACACTCTCTTTTCCTTCGGCGACAACTGCATTATGGCTTGTCTATAAAGCGTAAAACCCTCTTTTACTATTACCTCGTCATGCCAATGGCACTCAGAACCTGAACTGATATAATGCTGAATGTATTTTCTCTGCCTTATAATCACCCTTCTTTCATTGAACAGGTAGTTCCTTGTCATTACGTATAGGTAATCTTCCAATTCTTCTGTAGGAAGACTGCTTAACCTGGACCAGTTTTGCCATAACCTGAGAAAGATTTCCTGAGATATATCCTCCACATACTGCCTGCTGCGGGTGAGGAAAAATGCATATCGCTCAATGACTCCTTTAAAACGACCATGCACTAATTCAAATGGAACGGTATGTACTTTCTCATCAGTCATGCAGGTAATCTTTAATTATTGCGTTACGATAATTTTTTTACCCATCACTTTAAAATGAACATTCTGCTTTTCTAAAACACTCAGCACTTGCAAGAGACTTAATTCCCTTGGTATCTTGCCTGTGAACTCATTGTCAACCGTACCCTCGTAAACGACCTGAACATCATACCATCGCTCCAGTTGTCTCATTACGGTTTTCAGGTCTGCATTGCTGAAATTGAAATATCCAAATCGCCAGGCTATTTCCGCACTGACATCTACATCCTTCACAACCGAAATATTTTCGTTCTTTGCCCGCAAAAGGACAGCCTGATCACCTGGCTGCAATACCGCCTCTGAATTGCTGCCCGCAGAATGAACCTTAACTTTTCCCTCTAACAAGGTTGTTTTTATAGCCTCTTCTTCCGCGTAGCTGTTTATGTTGAAATGAGTACCCAACACTTCCACTTCCATGCCGTTAACTTCTACTATAAACTTACGCTTGCCCATCTTTCCATTTGAAAGCATCGCTGTAGAAGGCGCCACCTCAAAATAAGCCTCGCCTGTAACTTCTACCCTTCTTTCATCGCCACCAAACATTACAGGATAATGAATGGACGATTGAGCGTTCAGCCAAACTTTCGTACCGTCAGAAAGCACGGTGGCATACATTTCTGCCTTTGCTGTTGACAGCGTATTGTAAAGAACTTTTTTCGTTTCACCGCCATTATAATAAACCAACCTGCCATTCTCGTTCACCACGCTGGTGGCGCCCTGCTGTACCAGCTTGCCGTTTCGGGCAGTATCCAAAACAATAGTGGTACCGTCATCGAGGGTAAGCTTTGCCCTGTATTGCCCCGGCATCACATCAGTTGTTTTACTAATGGCTGGCGGCACTACAGTTGCATTCTTTGCTTTATTGGTTTGTACCAAATAAAAAAAGAGCACGGCGATAATACCAATAACAGAAGCTGCCGCTACATAGATCTGTCCCTTTCGAAGCCAAAGAAATTTCCCACCATTGGACTTTGCTTCATTCTGGGCGTTAGCATTGATCGTATCCAGCACCCGCAGCCACCTTCTTTGCTTTCCCTCCTGTATTTGTTCAAATCGTTGGAGCTTATTAACCAAATAGCCAGGTGGAGAAAGCTGTTCAAAGATTCTAAGATTGTTTTCACTTTGGGCGATCCATTCTTTTAAAATAGCATCTTCTTCCAGAGTTATTTCAGGGTACCTGGACAGTATTGTTCCAATATCATCATATTGATCCTGCATTTTGTGTTAGCTTTTGCGTAAAGGAATTGAACGTCTTGCGACGTCATTTGAATTGATCATACACTATCATACCTCTACCAGCTTAGGATATTGGAATATTCATCATTTGATAACAGTCCGATAACTTTGCAATAACTGTTTATTATTATTACGGGCGTATGTTGGGAGTGTTCAATGGATTTAAAAAAATTTTGAGGGCTAGCTTAAATAAACGGGAAATAGCCCCGCCTTTTCCATCTCACAAAGGGATAATAAAAGCACTACCAGCCGCAGATCTTTATCAGAAAACCTGCTTTTCAGCTTCTGAATCGCCTCGGAGCAAAGCCGGCGCACGGTAACGTCAGAAATGTTTAATAGCTCCCCAACCTGGCGGCTGTTCATTTCATTGACATAAACCAATGTGAAAACCTCTTTCGTACGCTGTGGCAGCTTGTTTATTTCTTCATACACCTTTCGAAGCATTTCGGTTTCATAGCGGCTTCGCTCCGCTTCATATATTTCCTGCTCCTCCGTTAAATAGATAATATTACCCTGGTGCGCTTTTCTTACTTTCTTTTTTCGCAGATAATCAATAGCAGAATTTCTAGTGACATTAAAAATGAAGTTCTTCACTTTCTTCATGGTATCATAGGTGGACAGATCCTGTTCCCAAAACTTAGAAAAGGAATTCACCGTTATATCTTCTGCTTCCTGCTCGTCTTTGGTAATCTGTTCTGCATAGTACATTACCAAAGAAGAGAGGGAATCATAAAGCATCGCAAATGCAGTCATATTCCGACTCCTTAGCCCTTCTAAAATTTGTGACTCATCCATGCAGATAATTTCCCCTGGAACTATTTTTTGCGTGAATAAAATTACTAAAAAACTAACAATTGTTAGCATAAAACGCATACTATTCTTCTCTCCGCACCGGCCAACAAAAGTGTAGCTTGTTGACATGAACAAAGCAATCGTAATGCATTAAAAAATAGGTAAGGAAAAATTGGGTTAAGGGTTAATAAGATATCCATTGGATGTAACGCAAAAAATATTCCCGACTATAGTAGCATCGGGTTATTGTATTGCTGGCTGGAATAAAACACATCAAGAAGCGAGTATTAATTTATAATTTTCTTACTAAAATCCCAAACTTTTAGATGTCATTTTTTGACGTTTACTGATAAGTTGTTTCAACGCAAGTTAATATTATATTATTGAATCGTCAGCTCTACTTTCTGCACTTCCTCACTATTCCTTCCGATCATGATCTCGTACACGCCCGGCTCCATTTCGTATTTCATACCGGCGGTCCAGCGCCTGAGCAGATCCTCCGTTATAGCGAAGGAAACGGTTTTAGTTTCACCCGCATTCAAGGTGATTCTTTGAAAGCCTTTTAACTCTTTTACAGGTCTCACCACACTCCCTCCTGTTTTCTGGTGGAGGTAGAGCTGAACGATCTCATCGCCTTTTATAGAGCCATTATTGGTAACATCGACCGTTACCGTTCTACTATTCACTGTGGGCTTGCTGTAAGTAAATGTCGTATAGCTCAGTCCATAACCAAACGGGTATAATGGCGTGTTTTTCTCCGTTACATAGTCATAAAATCTTGAAGTTGGTCTTGCATTGTAATACACCGGAAGCTGACCTACCGATCTTGGAATGCTAACCGTCAGCTTTCCGGAAGGGTTGACATCTCCGAACAGAATATTGGCAAAGGCATTACCCGCTTCTTCCCCGCAGAACCAGCCGTCTATAATAGCTGAGGAATTATTGGCCACCCAGTTGATGGACAAAGGCCTTCCATGCATTAAATACACTACATAGCGCTTGCCGGTAGCAGCAATGGCCCTCACCAGGTCTTCCTGCTGCGATTGCAGGTTCAGGTCTATCATATCGCCGGGATGGTTATTCCAGGCCTCCCTGGAGAACAGCTCGTTCTCGCCTATTGCCAATACAATGAAGTCGGAGCTATTGGCCAGGTTAACCGCTTCGGCAATGAGCTTCTCGTTCTCTTCTTTTGTTGTGAATACCGCTTTATCGATGAACTGGTAATTGTTCTGGCTGATGCTGTCTCCATTTTTGGTAAGCAGGCATCCGGGTGCAAAACTGAGCTGTGCGGCGCTGCCGATTTTGTTTCTGAGTCCCTGGAGTATAGAAACGTTCTTTGAAGGAACACCGGAGTAGTCGCCAAGGAAGTTTACATTACCAAGAGGGCCAATGACTGCAATCTTTTTGTACTGACCCTTTTTGATAGGGAGTAATGGTAATGCCGTCTTCGAAGAGCTGAGGCTGACAGAATCCTGCTGAAAGGGAGCATTCTTCAAAAGTATCATAGATTACTCTGCAATTTTTAGCGCCAGCCTTCTTCCTTCCGTGCTTTGATTGAATGCAAGGGCATCGTTTACGCTGATGTCCTTTCCGTCAAACAAGCCCATTTGGAACTTTAAACGAAGGATATAGGCCACAGCTTCATCAATAGCCGATTCCCTGATCTTTCCTTCTTTTACCAGCTCTACCAGCCTGGCGTAATTAATACCATAAGGAAGATCGATGGTGACGCCTGCGTTGAAAGCTTTCAAAGCACATTCCTTATTGTCCGCGGCAAACCAGTGCTTCTGCGCCAGCTGATCGATGCCAAACCAGTCGGAGACCACAATACCTTTGTAACCCCATTCTTTTCTCAGCACATCGGTAAGCAGCCATCTATTGGCATGGGAGGGAATTTCATCCACTTCGTTATAAGAAGCCATGATGGCTGCGGGCTTTGCATTTTGAAGGATAAGGCGAAAAGGCTCCATGTGAAACTCGCGCAGGGCCCTGACCGAATAGTTGGCCGGGCCGGTATTATTGCCGCTTTCGGGCTGTCCGTGGCCTGTAAAATGCTTGAGGGTAGAAGCTACGTGGTTAGGAGCCACTATACCGTTGCTGCTTCCCTGAAAACCCATCACCACAGCACTTCCGATCATCCCGTTTAAAAAAGGGTCTTCGCCCCAGCACTCGCCGGTGCGCCCCCAGCGGGGATCTCTTACCACATCCACCACCGGGGCAAGCACGAGGCTGGTGCCCCTGGAGGAAGCCTGCCTGGCTACATAATCATAAATGCGAGTGAGCAATGCAGTGTCCCAGGAAGAGGCCAAGCCTATCCCATGAGGGAACACATCCACATTGCGCTGCACCAGGCCGTGGTGGGCCTCATCAATAAAGATGACCGGGATGCCGAGCCTTGTTTTTGTACGTAAATAGTTCTGCAACCTATTCCTTCTATCAATAGTCTGCTCCATCGTTTCATCGAAGGCAGGATTGATCATACCCACCCCATGGGCGTACATGGAGTCAATTTTCCTGGTGTTGCTGAAAAAATCATCGGTGAGCTTTGGCCTTCCAGCATGAGTGCTTTGAAGCTGGGCTACTTTTTCTTCCAACGTCATACGCCGCAGCAGATCTTTTACACGAGCTTCGATCGGTAGGTTTTGGTTTTTATAGGAAGGCTGCTGGGCAATGACTTGCGTAAAGCACAATAGTAGGGCCGGAATGAGGGCCGTTGATTTGATCTTCATTC
>CBIMFG010000195.1:0-7026 GCA_966243125.1 uncultured Niastella sp. | reverse complement strand
ATACCCTTAGAATAAATTGCAGCCAGTCCAAATACTAAACCCCAAACAGCAGGACCATAAAATGAGCTGGCAATTGTCCAGCCGTTTGCAACATGATACAGGGCAAAAAGTATCGATGTAATGATAATTGACTGTCGTATGCCTATTTTATCTTTTAGTATTTCAAGGGGATAAGCTCTAAAACCTAATTCTTCCATGAATGCCAGTGGAAGTAAGGGCAAGGTCATTAGAAGAAAGTGAAGAAAATTACTACTCAAATTTGTTTGAATTTTTGCATGAGTAAAGTGCAGAACAACGATTGTCAAAAGCCCCATTGTTATTATTCCTACTAAAACTCCTGCAAAGAACTTTGCTATTGTATTTCGCTTTACGATTAATCCGACATCTGAAAATTGCTTTTTGTCGAACTTCAAAAATAGAGCGGTGGTAAAAAAAGCAGCAAAGGTCCCAATAATTCCGTGCGCCCATCTTTCAAATTTACCCGGAATGAAGTTTTTTGCAAATGAAAAAATGATAAAGAGTCCAATAAAGACTACACAAAAAAGAATTGCCTTAAAAAGATATTTTGTTTTGATATTGCTTTGAGTGGTTACTTCCATTTTGGGAGTTTGATTAAATTATCGCTGATGATCTGGACTTGCTGAAGGCAGGTTGAAGATAGGGAAAGATTGTGTCGGTGCACTCGTAAGACATTTTTATGGAAGGGTTACCATCAGACGTATCTTATGCTTTTATAAATCTTATATCGGTGTAATGGATTGGTTCAAATTGGTATGGCCAATTAAAGAGAAGCTAATTTTTTAACGCCTGTTATCAGGGAAACGAATGTTGAAGTAGATGAAGGAAGATTATTCTATTGGACTACGAGGCCAAATAAGAGAATTAGAATAAAAGATTGAGGAAGGGCTTAAAAAAGTTCACTTTCATTTTTTGAATTGTTGCGGACTGTATATGATCCGCTCCTTAAGCAATACCCTGAAAGTGAAAAGCCCTGAAAATTCAATTCAGCTAAGACTTTTTATAATTTGGTTTTGGACGGCACAGTCTCGGTAACTTATACGACGAACCAGTCAGCCTTCCACAGGCGGAACATTAAGGTCAATGCGAACCGATGAGCAGCGCGGCTATTTATTTAATGAATCACTAGTAACCATTTGTTCCAAAGTCATCTGCATTAGTAATTTGACTTAAGAAGGTGAATGGAATGGGACGGTTATAGTGTTTGGCAGCAACAAAATTTGTAAAAGCTGTCTTATTGTAAATTTGTAAGCGGCTTTCAAATGCTTTGTTGCGTTTCAAAATAGCCCAACGGTTATACTCACCACAAAGTTCACGGGCATATTCATCAAAAACATCGTTCATGGTCGCTGTAGTTAACTGCATTCCGGTAGCCGGATTGAAGTCTGCAAGATTACGACAGGCGCGTCTGCGCAATACATTCAGATATTGAGCAGCAGCTGCTCCATCACCGGTTGCATGAAGCGTGGCTTCAGCAGCAATTAAATACACTTCTGCCATGCGCATGATGATAATATTACCCAGCTTTTGCTGAAAATTACCGCCGAGCCATGCGCCATCAAAGTTGTGATTAAATTTCATCATGGCGGGGAACAGGTTGGCAATGCTCGATGGCGTTAATCCGTTTGTTGATGTAACAGTTTTGTATGTGCTGCCTGTTGGATCAGATGGGTCGAACAAATCATCAATATTCACAGTCACATGCCTGCGAAGTTTTTTTTCTGCGGCGCTCAGCGGTTCTTTACTCAGATAGGCAAAAAACCTGTCTTCATCTGCGGCCAGGGGGTAAGGGTGTACATTGGCATTGGGAACATCCTGCAAGACGGATATGGAACCTGAATGATCGCCTTTTGGCCATATCTTAGGAATGTATTGCCAGGTAGCAAATGTGGGAGCAAGGCGGGCATTTACATCTATATAGGGATAGATTTTTTCTCCTACATGCGAGGCATCAATGCCATACTTTGTGCACATGGCAGCAGTAAGTGTAACTGTTGCAGCACTATACGTTACATTGGCTGGAGCAGGAACGCTGGTTCCAAGGCTTGCCCTGGCCTGCTCTCCCGAATAGTTTGTAAATGCGGTGACAAATGTGTTTTCCCAGCGCTTATCATAAGTTGCATTAAAGCAATTGATCAGGTATTTGGTAGGCGCAATAAACTGTTGGTTCAGGCGTCCGTAATAAGCATTCGAAGTATTTGAGTTTACACCCCTTTTGAAAACATCTGAAGTTCCGAATGCATCATCCAGCTTGGGATAATAGTGAAGGTAAATATTAGGCTTTGTATTGCCTGTAAATACATCGTATGATGGATCATAGGGATTAAGTCCATAAGCTGTAAATAAAGCTTCAGCATTATTTCTATTGTTGGCAGAAGCAAACACTTTCGCGAAATCATCATACAAAGAGGCGCCGTATGTAGCCATATTGTTAATTAAACTATCGGCAACTTCTTTTGCCCGTAACCAGTACGTTTTCCCGCCTTCCGTCAAATTCTCTCCTGCTCCCTGAGCATATACGCGGGCAAGAAGGCCAAACGCCGCTTTTTTTGTTACCCGCTGAGGATTGTTGTCATAGGGGGTAACTGGCAGATTTTGGAAAGCAGACCGCAAGTCGGAAACTATCTGGGCATAAATTTTAGAAACGCTATCACGTTTAGGACTTAAGCTCTTTACCGGGTCATCAGTTAGTATTAAAGGAACTTTACCAAATTGCGCTACCAATACAGAATAATAATAAGCTCTGAGCAACTGGGCTTCAGCTGTCAAAACTTTAATATCACTGGCGTTCCCGTCTACTAACTTGGTTGAAAGTTCAATCGTTTTATTACAATCCTTTATCGGACCCCAGGCAAAATCCCATACGTTTCTTACAACGCCCGAACTCGTTGTGAATTCCTCGTACGCCATTACATCTTTGAATTGATTGTGGTTGGCATAGGGAAATGTCCATAAATCGGTTCCCACCTCCGAAACTACGCCATAGGGCATACCGATAAGAGATCCCCAAAGCCCTGTATAGCAATTTGACTGATATGCTTTCCAACCATTAAAATTTCGCAGAACGTTTTCCTCCGATAGAGAGGCAGGATTATATTCATCTAATTTGGTGCACGAGGTTCCGCAAAATGCAATAACCAGGCTTAATGCACATGTATATAGGATTGTCTTTATAGTATTATATTTCATTGTAATCTGCTTTAAATGAGGTAACAATTAAAATGTTAGATTCAGGCCTACCACTACCTGTTTGGTTAATGGATAGTCAAGTGATCCATTCATTTCCGGATCATACTGTTTTATCAGGTGGCTTTTGGCAATTATCAACGGATTGGTAATGGTGGCATACACCCGCAATCTTTGAATTGTTACCCTTCTCAACAGGTCGGCGGGCAGGGTATAGCCAAGCGTGATGTTTTTGATTTTAAAGAATGACCCATCAACATAGGTTAAGCCTGAAAAGCCGCTTATTGTGGAGCTTGTTGATAAGTAGTTCATTGCAGGGAAATCATTGGAAGGATTATCCGGAGTCCAGTAATTAAAATATGCAGGAAATGTTCTTGAAGGGCTTGCATTGGTTGCAAATCCATTCGGCTGGTACCATCCCGGCATAACGTAATTGATCATTTGCCCGTATCTGAAATAGGCGTATATGGTCAAATCAATACCCTTATACCTGAATACGTTTTGGAATCCAAGCGACCAGTCGGGCGTGTTATGTCCCAATATCTGGTAATCGTTGGCACTGTAAGAATATTTTGCATTTGCAGCCGTGAGCGAAGGATCAAATTTTTGCGCATCAGCAAGATTGGTATAGTAGTATGTTTTTGTACCATTGGCAGCGGTTTTTACATATACACCTGTCCCCAGTCGGATCATTCCCGGAACATTTACTTTCAAATCGCCGGGACGTTTATTGAATACGGCGGCATCTGCTTCTTCACCAATTTGCCAAACTCCATCCAGCTTATAATTGCGAAAAGAATTTACCGCTTCGCCAATAGTAAGTGAGTATGCTCCATTAGTGATATTGTTTGCTACACCGCCAATTAATTTAATAATCTTCTCATTGTTGCGTGCAAAAGCTGCCGATGAAGTCCATTCAAAATTTTTGGTAACTATATTGCGCGTGTTCAGCGTAGCTTCGAAGCCCTTGTTTTTGGTTTGGGCTACATTAATGTTGGTTTGATATTGCGTACCTGGTCTGTACGTTCCATAAATGATTGGAGAAGTAACACTGTAAATAACACCATCGGTATTGGTGAAATAATACTCCAGCGCTACATCAATACGATTTTTAAATAGGGTGGCATCCAGACCAATATTTGTATTGTGCGATTTTTCCCATCCTAAATCTGCATTTGTAATAAACTGTGAATTGCGGTACATTGGCTGGGATAAACCACCCAGGGACATAGTGCCGCTTTCCACAACAGAAACAGAGCTGTAAGGATCAATTTTAGCTGATCCTGTAATACCCCAGCCTACACGCAGTTTCAGGTTGTTTAACCAATTTTTGGTACCGTTCATGAACCGCTCGTCGGAGATTCTCCAGCCCACAGAAGCGGCAGGAAAATTATCCCACCTGTTTGTTGGATATAATACAGAAGACCCGTCGCGACGTAAAGAAGCTGAAAAAAGATATTTACCCATATAAGAGTAGTTGATACGTCCGATCAATCCAAAAGTCTTTGACATGACATAAGAGGAGGTCGATGTGGTATTGGCATCTCCCGTAAACTTATACCACTTGAAATTGTTGGAGGCGATGTTGGTTTGGTTCATTTCGGTGTTCGTATTTTGGTTATAATACCATGAACTGACACCCGTAAAAGTAAAATCATGCACCTTCGCCAATTTGAGATTGTACGTCAAAATGTTTTCCCATTGATATCCCTGGAAGCGATTTTGCGTGACCCTGGCCTTTGCAATACCTGCGTTTGAATAGGTATAACTCACAGACCCTATACCATCAAAACGGTAAGTATTTGAATAATTGATCTGTGCCCCTACACGGGATAAAAAGCTTAAGCCTTTTATAGGCCTGATCTCTACATAAGGGTTTATAAAAAGCTTCGTATTGTTATCTACATTTCCATACACTCCGGGCTGATAGTCGAGCAGAAGGTTGTATACGTTGTTCCCAAGATTCGTATTCAGTGTTCCATCAGGGTTGTACGGTCTTACAAGAGGATCAGTAACCAGGGCGTTTTCCAACTTGTCCTGAGCTTTATCCCTGTCAACATAAGAGGCCTGGAGATTAGCGCCCATCGAAATCCAGTTTCTTACTTTATGATCTATGCGCATGGTGGTTGAAAAGAGTTTATATTCATCTCCCCTGTACTGACCGTTTTCATCTGTATAGTTGAAAGATATATACCCTTTAGTTACATTATTACCTCCTGCAACACTCAAGCTATAGTTTTGTGTGGCTGCATTGTCGCGCAGAAATACATTCGCCCAATCCACGAAACTGCCTTGTTTGAATGTTTGATACCTCGTAGTCCCAAAAATTACTGAATCGTCTGCCGGCGATTGCCAAAGTGCACCGGTAGTAGTCCATTTGTTGGCGGTGGCATCATACACATATTTGTAAGCATCCCTTTTGGTTTGCAGGTAGGCATCGCCAGTACGCATTTTAGGCGTAATTGACCAACCGTTATAACCATAATAGGTATTGAAATCAATACTTAATTTTCCTGCTTTCCCGCTTTTTGTTGTAATTATAACCACCCCATTCGATCCTGCAGAACCATAGACGGCAGTGGAAGAAGCGTCTTTCAACACTTCAATCGACTCGATGTCGTAGGGATTTAAAGTTGCATAATCACCGGGCAAGCCATTAATGATGAACAAAGGGTTGCCGCTGGCCGTGAATGATCTGGTACCGCGTAACTGCATATTAATTCCAGCACCCGGCTGACCCGATGAACGGGTAATGTCCAAACCGGCCACTCTTCCCTGAAGCGATTCCATGGGGTTGGGTCCCGGCCTGGCTGTGATTTCCTCACTTTTTACCGACACAACAGCGCCTGTCAGGTCGCGTCTTTTGGTAGTACCATACCCGATCACCACCACCTCATCAAGTTTATTTTCTCCCGGGGACATTGCCACCGTATAGGGACCGGACCGGGCCATCCCTACCTCCTGTGAAGCAAAACCGACATAAGAGAAAACAAGCACAGCCTGGTTATTAGGCGCGGTTATAGAAAAACTTCCATCGGCTCCAGTTGAAGTACTTATGTCTGTCCCTTTTACGTTTACTGTTACACCTTGCAGTGGCTCATTGGTTTGTTGATTGACTACTTTACCAGTAACCGTTCTTTGCTGCGCATAAGAAAAAAGGGAAATGAAGGAGACAAAAACGAATAATAATACTCGTCTGCCCATGCAGTTAAGATGTGCTTTCATATAGCAGTCGCTTAAAAGTTATTAAATAACAATCGTGAATTGGTGCTAAAAGTATTGGAATGCTAAAGGTAGGAAAATGCATTATGCACCTAAAAAGATGGATTATATTACCATTTGCTGAACCTTCTATTCATATGGCTGTGGTTTACAGATGAGATGGATATTCTTTTCGTCAACACTAAGTACTACTTCTTCAGGTTAATTGATGGGCTGCATATTTATAAGCCTCTTCTTTTAATCTTAGATGTATATGCTGGCAAATGAAACCGAAATAGATAAATCTTCTTTATGTCTGCAATTTTTTCAAGGCTGTCGATTCAAATGTTGCTATGATTTTTATGCTGATATTCATCAATGAAATCAAATTATATCATCAGTCAGTTCATTAATGGATGGCTTTTAGCCTTGATCAAATAAAAAAATACTCAGCAAAAACTGAAGGCTTCAAGCCTGGGGCCGGTCCCGATAACTATCGCGACGAACCAGCCCTGTCAACATCAGGCATGCATATTCTTACAAACGGTAGACCTGCCTCTGCCGGCAGGCAGGTTTTGAGTCTGTTGTGTCTACTGGAAAAGGAAAGAAAAAAATTAGAAC
>CBIMFG010000194.1:0-7031 GCA_966243125.1 uncultured Niastella sp. | reverse complement strand
TCTAAAACTTTCTCAGGGGTCATTCATCTAAGAGTTTTGTTAAAAAGATTTATTTGCTGCAAAATTAACCATTGGCAGGAGTATTTTGTTGAAGTATTTTAGCCATTATGTATATATTTGACGGGCATGAAAAGACGTTTACTTTTTTTGGTTTTACTGGCGATTGCAATCCCCTTTGCCTCTAACGCTCAGTTCGAAAAGCTGAAAGATTCCGTAGTTCAATTGTACGGTGTGGTAATGACGGCCGACAGCCTCAGAGCCATTCCTTCTGTTACTGTGATGATCAAAGGTCAAAACCGCGGTACCATCACCAATGAACAGGGTGTTTTTAGTATTGTGGTAATGAAAGGTGATATTGTTGAGTTTACGTCTATTGGTTACAAACCCAAACTGGCTACCATTCCCCGCGAACTGGAAGGCAATCAATTCAGTTTGTTGCAATTGTTGGTTACCGATACGGTTTATTTACCAGCCACCATCATTAAACCACGCCCCACCAAAGAACAGTTTGAACGCGATTTTGTGAATGTTGACATCCCCGACGACGATATAGAAATTGCCCGTAAAAATACAGATGAATCAAAACGCCGGGTACTGGCCCGCACACTGCCGCGCGATGGCGGGGAAAATTCTAATATGTTCCTGCGGAATAATGCCCAACGGTATTATTACAACGGCCAAACACCTCCCCAAAACATCTTTAATCCGGCTGCATGGGCTGAGTTTATTCAGGCCTGGAAGCGGGGGGATTTTAAGAATCAGAATTAGGTTGATAGCGTTGATGGAGTTGATAACGTTGATAAAGAAGGTTGACCAGTTGATCAGTTGACGAGTTAACCAGTTAACACGTTGACAAGTTAACATGTTTATATAACTGGCCCTTGCGTTAAGCAGGGGCTTTTTTTGTGAGCGGTGTAGTGAGTGGTCAGTGGTGAGTGGTCAGTGGTGAGTGGGCTCGCGATATTTACATAGAACTAAGAACTTAGAACATAAAACTTTGAACTCTGGAACTCTGAACCTGGAACTTGGAACTTGGAACTTGGAACCTGGAACTTGGAACCTGCCCTCGTTGCCTTTTGTTATATTAACAGTCGTTAGTATATTGCGCCCACATCAACTTACCATATGGATTTAAAAAATATAGCAGTTATTGGCGCGGGCACCATGGGAAATGGCATTGCGCATGTTTTTGCACAAAATGGTTTTGCCGTAAATCTGATAGATGTAAATGCCGGTCAGCTGGATAAAGCATTACAAACTATTCAAAAGAATTTCGACCGCCAGATTGCCAAAGGCGCCGCTACCGAAGAACAGAAAAAAAGTGCCCTGGCCAACCTTACTACTTATACCAACATGGCACAGGGTGTTAAAGAGGCCCAGCTGGTGGTAGAAGCAGCTACAGAAAACATCGATTTGAAACTGAACATCTTTAAACAACTGGATAGCCTGGCGCCCAGCCATGCATTACTGGCTACCAATACCTCTTCCATTTCCATCACCCGCATTGCGGCGGTTACCAAACGGGCCAGCCAGGTAATTGGCATGCACTTTATGAATCCCGTACCGGTCATGAAGCTGGTTGAGATCATCAATGGCTACGCCACTTCCAAAACTGTTACCGATAGCATTGTTGCGTTGAGCAAACAACTGGGCAAAGTGCCCTGTGTGGTGAATGATTATCCCGGGTTTATTGCCAACCGCATTTTGATGCCCATGATCAATGAAGCCATCTACAGCCTGTACGAAGGCATTGCCGGCGTTAATGAAATTGATACCATCATGAAACTCGGTATGGCCCACCCCATGGGTCCTTTACAGTTAGCTGATTTTATTGGACTGGATACCTGTCATGCCATTTTGAATGTATTGTTCGAAGGTTTTGGCAACCCTAAATATGCGCCCTGCCCGTTACTCACGAATATGGTTACAGCTGGTTATTTAGGGGTGAAGAGTGGAGAAGGGTTTTATAAGTACGCACAAGGGAGTAAGGATTTGATTGTAAGTGATAGGTTTCAATAAGCAGTTCCAAGTTTCAAGTTCCAGGGTTCAGAGTTCTTTGTTCTCTGTTCTTTGTTCTGGGTTTTAAAAGGCGCTGCCGCGCAGTGGTGTATTGCTTGAAGCTTTCAGCTTGGGGCTTGAAGCTGTATTCCATCCAAACACCTGCTGCCATTTCTCAGGCAACGGTAAGTTAGGTATGGTATACGCCGGAACGCGTTCGCCGTCGCAATAAATAAAATGTTCCAGGCGCCAGTTGCAGGTATCGGTTTCGCTGTATTGGTTACTGGCGTATTCTTCCTGGATCTGCAGTTTGCCATTCTCCCAGGCATATTTTCCATAAAAGCCTTTGCAGTGTTCGCCCAGGTACAATGATTTTTCTTCGGCCGATAATCCAAAATCATAGAAGGCTCTTATCTCGGGACAAGGTTCCAGCCGGTCGGCTTCGCTGTTATACAAATACACATCACGGCAGCCAGGCGCTGAACAATGACAGGTTCCGAAAGAATAGTTCCAGATGATTGATACATCTTTAAAGCCATCGAAATTTACATCGCAAAACTGAATGGCGCTGTCTTTGATCTTTCCATACCCATTCACCACCTGGCGTAGCCGCCACTTAATATCCTTTATAAAAAAGAAGTACAGGTTCCGGTCTTCAAAAGCCACTAATGCATGTTGTTTTTGACTGGTGCAGATGTTTCCTTTGTAGAATTGTATGCGGTTGGTATCGCCTTCAAAAACGGCGTGGACGTAAAACTGATTTTCTATTTTATGGCTGTCGAGCTTTCTAATGCAGTAATCCCTGAGAAAATCAATCTCTTCGGTGCTGTCCATAGCCTTGGTTAGCAGCACCTCATAAGGAACGGCGTGTACCGATAAGGTATCTGTATTTTTATTTTTGCCCCAGGGCCCGTTACCTGGTTTACAGGCATGAATCAATACGAGGCACAGGATTATTACCGTAATAAACCGTTTCATACGCTTTCAGACCTCAGTTAGAGGTAAGATACTACAAATTCTTAACCACAATTTCCACTCCGCGTATTTCTTTGAACTTATAAATGGCTTCGTTTATGCGGCCTTTGGGAATGCCAATCACCAGGTGGCAAAACAGGCTCATGTCTTTTTCCAGCACCGTGCAGTTCAGCTGTTTTACCTGCATCATTATTTCGTTCATTTGCGAATAATCGAACTGAAGCGTGTAGGCCACTTCAATGGGTTTTTGAACAATGGGCGTTACCTGCAGGGCCAGGGCAGCCGCTGATTTATAGGCATTGATCAATCCGGGCACGCCCAGTAAGGTTCCGCCAAAATAACGCACTACCACCACCAGCACATTGGTAAGTTTTTTACTGTCTATTTGCCCCAGTATGGGTTTACCGGCTGTGCCTGATGGTTCGCCATCATCGCTAACGCGGTATGTATTATTATCCAATCCTATGCGATAAGCAAAACAGTGATGGGTAGCTTTGGGGTGTTCTTTCTTGATGGCTTCCATACACTTTTTAAAATCATCTATCGACTGAACGGGATACGTGTAGCCAATAAATTTACTGCCCCGGTCTTTAAATTCTGCGGAGGTTGACTTTTCTATGGTATAAAAGAATTCGAGGTCGGTCATAATTGAATGTTAATGAAAAACAGGACGGGTCATCCATAAGCGATCAACGCAATTGCACCCAATGATAAGGCAATTCCCAGCCAGTTGGTGGCTGACAACTTTTCTTTAAAGATCAACCAGGCTACCAATGCTGTAAGCAGCACAATACCCATGTTATTGATGGGAATAATGGCCGAGCTGTTATTGGCGTAGCCTTTTAAAGCACCCAGCAAGGTCCAGATGGAAAAGTAATTCGGGATCCCGATTCCTATGCCCGCCAGTACTGCCCTGCCACTCATTTTCTGCCTTCCGGTAGCAAACAGGTAAAATAAAATAAGCCAGCCTATGAATGCGGCCACACAAAAAGCGGTGATCAAATACGCATCCTGGTTAGCCGGGTTTATAAAGGCCTGTTCAACATATTTGATCATGGTATCCAGCAGGCCACTGCCTGCAAATAACAACAGCGGCATGGCCCACATCAACCAAGATGCTTTTTTGTCTTTCTTATTTCCGGCTGCAGGCCGGGTGGTGAACCAAACTGCCAGCAAGGCCAGCGCCACACCTGCAAACTTTAATACCGTTGATGGCTCGTGGTACAGGTACAGCGAAAACAGAAAAGGTATCACCATCGATAACTTATACGCCACCGTTGCTGCCGCCACACCTATCTTTTGCACGGTATAAGCCGCCAGGTTAAACAACGAAATAAAACAGGCGCCCATAAACAATGCCCAGGCAAACCAGGGCTCATGCACCAATGATCCGTTTATTGGAAAACTGCCATTCACCAAACTGCCGGTTATTACACACACGGTATAGTTGTATACAATAGCCTGCAGGTTATTGATGCCCAACCGGTCGATTATTTTAAAGGAAATGGTAAGCCACGCAGTTAGTACAATACTGGCAATGAGAAATAGTAAACTACTCAAAATGCCTGGGTTTGCGGGTTCATAAAATATTGGAGGGTATCTGAAAACATAATTTCCTGGTGCAACAAGCGGCCGCTTTTCATACGCGGGGCGGGCAAACCTTCCGGCACCACCAGTTCGGTATTGGTGATCACCCGAATTTCGTCCCACACACCTTCATCAATAAACGACTGCAGCAATTGCGCTCCGCCTTCTACCAGCACACTCTGGATCTTTAACTGATATAAAGCCTGTGTTACCTGGTGCACAAGACTTACAGCTGGTGTAACCTGGTAATACAACAGGTTTTCTTTTTCTTCGTGACGCAGGTTATTGAACACGATGGTTTTCACCTGCTGGTTAAATAATTGCAAGGAGGCCGGCAACCGCAAATTCATATCTACTACCAGCCGAACGGGATTAGGCCCGCTCCATAAACGGGTGGTCAATGCCGGATCGTCAGCAAGGGCCGTGTTGGTACCTACCAGAATGGCCGCTTCTTCACTGCGCCATTTGTGCACCTGCCGGTTGCTAAATTCATTGCTGATCAACAAACGCTGTTCCCCTGCCCCGGCAGCCATTTTCCCATTGGCGGTTTGCGCCCATTTCAATATAATATAGGGCCGGTGTTGGGTATTGAAGGTGATGAACCGTTTATTCAGGATTTTACACTCCTGCTCCAGTACGCCCAGGGTAACTTTTACCCCCGCGGCTTTCAATTTCTCTACCCCTTTTCCATCTACCTGTTCAAACGGATCGCGTACGCCAATCACCACCTCAGGGATCTTTTTTTCAATGATGAGATCGGCGCAGGGCGGTGTTTTGCCAAAATGCGCACAAGGCTCCAGCGACACATACATGACCGATTGGGAAATCAAATGCCGGTCGGCCTCAGCCACGGAATTCACGCAATGCACTTCGGCATGCGGGCCACCATATTTTTGATGGTACCCCTCGCCTATGATGCGGTTTTCATGCACCAGCACGGCACCAACCATGGGGTTGGGCGCTACGTATCCGGCACCGGCTTTTGCCAGTTGAATACAGCGCTGCATGTATACTTCGTGAATGGTGAATGGTGAATGGTGAATAGCTCGTGAAATTTGAGATTAATAATTATTCTGAACCGCCGGAAATTTTCTGCCCTCTGCTTTGTTGCCTTGTTTAAGGGCGCAAATATACGCTAAAATACCCTCATCTTTGCCCCTTATGACGGTACACCAAGCGCAACAACAATTGCAAACGGCCCTGGTTGAAGTATATGATGACCGCGAGGCGGCCAATATTGCCGACTGGGTAATGGAGCATGTTACCGGCCAACGTAAGATTGACCGCATTATGCATAAACACAGTCCCCTGGCGCTCGACAAGGCAGCCCGCCTGCAGGAATTCACCCGGGAATTGCTGACCCATAAGCCGGTACAATATGTTCTGCACGAGACATGGTTTGCCGGAATGCGATTCTATGTAGATGAAAATGTGTTGATACCGAGGCCGGAAACGGAGGAACTGGTGGAGTGGATTGTGCAATGGACAACCGGCAATTGGCAATCGGCAATCGGCAATAATTCTTCCATGGCCACCTCTTTACGAATTCTGGACATTGGAACCGGCAGTGGGTGCATTCCGGTTTCATTAAAAAAGAAATTACCACAGGCTGAAGTATACGCCTGCGATGTAAGTGAAGGGGCCCTGACAGTAGCAGCCCGCAATGCGGCGGCCCAGCAAACGGCTGTTAACTTTTTACAGGTTGATTTTCTGGATAAAGAAAGCTGGCCGGTTCTACCCCAGGTTGATATTATCGTAAGCAACCCGCCCTATATTCCGCAAAAAGATAAACAAACCATGTTGCAAAACGTGCTGGCCTATGAGCCGCACCTGGCTTTGTTTGTGCCCGATAACGATGCCCTGGTGTTTTATGAGGCCATTGCCGGTTTTGCCCAACGCACCCTGCCAGCGTACGGTTGTGTGTTTGTAGAAATTCATGAAGACCTGGGTCAGCAAACAAAGGAGCTGTTTGAGTTAAAAGGCTTTAAGGCTGAAGTAAAGAAGGATTTTCAGGGAAAAGACCGGATGGTGAAAGCAGTTCTTAGTTTGTAAGTTTTTGAGTTCTGGCTAAAAACAGAGGCGAATTAGTTCATAAACCCCCAATATTCTGCGGCATATTTAATTCCGAATAAAAGCCCAATACCAATAAGGGTGCTTAGCCACCGGGTCCACCAGTACTTATACTTCATATCCATTGCCAGCATAAAGACCAGCCCAGTAGATGCAACGGTTGCCAGCAATACATTTTTTGTAAAGAACCAAACCCTGTCTGCACTTGAGGTGTCGGTTAAAGTGAAGAGCCTGTAAAATTGAAAAATCACCTCACTGAATAAAGCTATCAGGGCTCCAAAAACAACCAGATAGCCTAAACTAATGGAGTCACCCTCTTTTAAAATTCGTTTAAATACAAAATAGTATACTCCTATAAAACACAGGAACAAATAAGCACCACCTATTCTTATGGATGTTTC
>CBIMFG010000193.1:0-7049 GCA_966243125.1 uncultured Niastella sp. | reverse complement strand
CTCATTAAATAAGTCAACAGAGATATTCTTCTTTGGTGACAATAAAGATCGTAATACAAGAATAATAATTGAAAGCCCTATGAATAAAATAAAGTAGTAATAAAATGCCATATTAAATATATTAGTGCCGATAGATATTAACGATCTTCCGTCAAAAGCTGTCTGCCAATGTATTCTTCCAGGTCTTGTATGAAAATTTTATTGTCACTGTATGATTCAAATAATGATTCCAAATTCGCTGTTTTGAAAAAACCTGATGTAACCATTCGGGTGAGTGCAGAATTCGCTTCAACCCAGGATATGGGCAGAATGTGATACTTTATATAATATAGAACTATCTCAACTTTGAAATAAATAGAAGCATCCGATATCCCTGATCGCAAGGCAGCCAATTCACTCATCGCATTGGGAAAGTTTCCCGGATCAAAACGTTCGTTATTCTTATCTATGATATTGTCGATATTGTATGACATAATGTATGTGGGAGTGCATATCCCTAAACTTTTTCAAGGTTTCTATGTTTGAATGTGTAGGAGTGACATATGAGACAGAGTACAAAACTGTATCTTTTAATTCAAATGGCAGTTATATAGTTATAGAATAAGATTATATTATTCACACATCGAATGAAAGATGGAAAATTTTAAGATCATCATCTTTATATTAGTAGTGTTGATCAGTTTATCGGCTCTTAGTGATAAACTAAAACTTCCTACTCCTGTCTTTCTGGTGTTGGCAGGGCTGATCATTGGTTTTGTACCAGTATTGCCTGACCTGATTATGGATCCGGACGTTGTATTTCTTGTTTTTTTACCGCCATTGCTCTATGATGCTGCCGTTCGTACATCCTGGCATGAGTTTAAAACCAATATAAAACCGATTTCAGCACTGGGTGTCAGTCTTGTTTTTATTACTACGGTCGCAATTGCCATTACAGCCCATTATTTCATTCCAATGTTTAGCTGGCCACTGGCGTTTCTCATGGGCGCCATCATTTCTCCGCCCGATGCGGTAGCTGCAACCGGTATCATAAAAGGCCTGGGATTAAATACAAAAGTCATCAGTATTCTGGAAGGGGAGAGTCTTGTTAATGACGCTTCTGCTTTAATTGCCTACCGGTATGCGCTTGTCGCAAGCATTACGGGAAGTTTTCTGATCTGGGAGGCCGGATTACAGTTTTTGTATGTGGCAGGTGTGGGCATAATTACAGGTTTACTGATTGGCCTCGTTTTAATATTTATTCATAAAAAGATCGAGAACCAATCTATAGTAGAAACAAGCCTTACGCTGTTAACTCCATTTTTATCTTATTTAGCCGCAGAGCAGATCCATGCCTCCGGTATACTGGCTGTAGTAAGTACCGGGCTTTTACTGGCCTGGCGTTCTCCGGAAATATTTTCTTATCAGACAAGGATACAAACAAAAGTGGTTTGGGACACTTTAATGTTTATATTGAACGGCTTTGTATTTATTCTCATTGGCCTGCAATTACCTGTTATTTTAAAACAATTAACAGGTTATAAATTATCTGCGCTTATAGGTTATGGATTGATCATTAGCGGGGTAACTATATTAGTGCGTATAATATGGGTTTTTGGAAGTGCTTATTTATTTAACCTGTTTAACCGGGATAAGAAAGAACTTAATGATATTCCGCCGGATCAGAACCGGTATGGCGACTGGAAAAATGTTTTAATAGTAGCCTGGACCGGAACAAGAGGGGTAATATCCATGGCGTTGGCCCTTGCGCTGCCACTTACCCTTTATAATGGTGATACCTTCCTGCAAAGACACCTGATCGTATTTGTTTGCTTTGTGGTGGTTTTTATAACGCTGGTAGTGCAGGGATTTTCCCTTCCCCTGTTGATCAGGCTGCTTGATGTGAAGCCTTCTATTAGTGAGGATAAGGAAGAAAAAGAACTTCAATTGTATATAGTGAACAGCACAATGCATTTTATTGATCATGAATTTAACCCTCAACCGCCCGAACCGGTCAGGATGGAGTTAAAAAGGAAATTCGGTCAGGTAGCAGCAAAATTAGCCCATGAAATAAATATACATGCCAGAAACGAGATCGAAGATAAACAGTTAGCTGTAAGAACGCTTACTGAGATGCAAAAAGCGCAGTTGGAGATCGCCCGGTTTCAACGGGAACTGTTGTTAAAACTTCATAAAGAAGGCCGGTTTAGCGATGCGGCAATAAAGATGGTGGAAAGGGATATGGATATAGATGAACTGAAAATGAATCAATTACTTCCTAAAAGAGATGAGTAAGGAAGTTTTTACGTATATTTAGTACGAAACGCCGATATACCCCGTGTTATTTTCTGTACAGGTAGTAGAGAATATTCCTGCAAGTAAACTTAGTAAATATGCTCCTTTGATACTGTATGTAAAAAATATGGTTTGTATCCGCTGTAAGATGGTCGTGAAAGAGGAGTTGACAAAACTGGGAATCCGTTTTATGACCGTAGAATTAGGCGAAGTTGAATTAATGGAGGACATTTCAGCCGAACAACATGTGCAGATAAAGACAGCGTTATTGAGATCGGGCCTTGAATTGATGGACAACAAAAAGAGTATTCTGATCCAGAAAATAAAAAATGTTATAATTGAATTAGTCCATTATTCAGAGGAACCGTTGAGAGTAAATTTTTCTGAATATTTAAGCCGGAAATTAAACTACGATTATACCTACCTGGCCAATCTCTTTTCTGAAGTACAGGGTACAACTATTGAAAAATTCCTGATCGCCCACAAAATTGAAAGGGTAAAAGAACTGCTCGTATATAATGAGTTGAATCTAACCGAAATCGCTTACCGGATGCACTATAGCAGCGTGGCGCATCTTTCTGCTCAGTTTAAGAAAGTAACTGGTCTTACCCCATCACATTTTAAGCAGCTCAAAGATAAGCGACGGTCCATGCTGGATGAAATGTGACTTCAGCCCGGGCCGTTATCTGAATGTGTGAATTATGTAACATATTTTGTTAACTGTATAACAGGTGAAAAGAACCGGTTTATATCTTTGTTCCGGTTTTTCATAGGATATTGGATTAAATACAGGGCTGGATTTTTATCCTGGCCCTTTTTTTTAGAATATAAACAATGACATTCAACACCTGCCAGATTTATAAATTTTGATTGTCGCTATGTAACTTCATTTAATAATGTGGGAATAATATAACACTCGCTAAGAAGTATATAACGGTCGTGTAATGAAATTCAGGCAACTTTGATGAGACAGCGATGCTGATTTAAATCATGTGCTGATTGAGGTATGCCTAAAATAACGTTTAATAACAAGGAGCATTTATTTTTCCAGTCTCTTAAAAATTCCGTGGAGGATTATTTTCAAAACAACCGGCTCAAAAAGACCGGTAACTGGAAATTGTATCTGAAAGCAATGGTGCTGATACCGGTTGGTATTGCCACATATATTTGGCTTTTGGCGGGTAATTATAGTTGGCCCGGTGGAGTTTTGCTTTCCGTGTTTTTCGGATGCACCCTGGTATGTATAGCATTTAATGTTATGCACGATGCCTGTCATGGCAGCTACTCCAAAAAGAAGTGGGTCAATGAATTCATGGGTTTAAGTATGAATGTATTAGGTAGCAATGCTTTCATTTGGAAGATCAAACACAATATAATTCATCATACTTATACCAATATAGATGGGGTTGATGATGATATTGCCAATGGCCCGCTGCTAAGGCAATGCATTACTCAAAAATGGATGCCTATCCATCGTTACCAGTTCATCTATATGTTCCTACTGTATTCTGTAAGCACGCTTGCCTGGATGTGGGGTACTGATTTCTATAAATACTTTTCAAAAAAGATCCATACTACCGTTATTAAAAAGATCAGTGCGGCGCAGCATATCATGTTCTGGGTTAGTAAAGTACTGTATGTGTTTTTTTATGTGGTTGTACCAGTTTATTTTTTAGGATGGCAGGCATGGCTTACCGGTTTTTTAATTCTTCATATGACAATGGGGCTTGTTCTATCTATTGTATTTCAACTGGCTCACGTGGTAGAAAAAACTTCTTTTGACGCTGTTGCAAAAGATAATAAGATAGTAGCATCTGAGTGGGCTATTCATGAAGTAAGAACGACGGCCGATTTTGCCCCCCGGAATAAAGTGATCAGCTGGTTAGTGGGCGGACTGAATTTTCAAATAGAGCATCACCTTTTTCCGCATATAAGCCATGTGCATTACCCCGCATTAAGTAAAATAATACGAAAACAATGTGAGTTATTTGGTCTTCCCTATAACTATTATCCAACCCTGCGGCAGGCCATTTATTCGCATGTTAAGCTCATGAAAGAATTAGGGAGAAACAATGAAAAATATGAAAACTCTTAAAATAGGGATTATTGACCTTGTATGTAAAAGTCCATCAAAGTCATTATGGGGAAGGATCATGCATGCTAACCTGGCCAGTATAATGCCTCAGGTAATAGCCACATGGTGCGAACAGGAAGGGCACACCGTCACTATGATCTGTTATACGGGTAACGAGGATCTGAGCAAAGAGATCCCGAAGGATGTAGACCTTGTGTTTATCAGTTCATTTACCCAGGCGGCGCTTCTGGCCTATGCAGTCAGTAATTATTTCCGCAGCCTTGGTGTAATAACCATTCTTGGTGGGCCACATGCCCGGTGTTATCCGGATGATGCGGTTCAATACTTTGACTACGTACTGGGTTTTACCAACCGCGAAATAATTGCAGAGCTGTTAAATAATTGTTCGTCCCAACGCCCTATAGGAATAAAAATGTGTGCCGGTAAACAACCGGCAATTTTATGTAGCATACAGGAGCGGTGGAAATTTATTGAGGCTACTTTAAAGAAAGCCCCTTTTATTAAGATGGTACCCATACTGGGCAGTGTCGGTTGCCCTTATACATGTCCATTCTGCATTGATTCAACCGTGACTTATCAGGCCCTGGATTTTCAAACCATAACTGCCGATCTGCGATTTTTACTTACAAAGGATAAAAGACCGTGGATAGGATGGCATGATCCGAATTTCGGTATCCGGTTCGACGAAAGTATGCAGGCAATCGCTTCGGCTGCACCTCCTAAAAGCTTTCATTTTATTGCGGAGAGCAGCCTGTCTGTGTTAACGGAAGGCCACCTGAAAAAATTAAGGGATAATGGGTTTACCGCGTTGCTGCCAGGTGTGGAATCATGGTACGATCTGGGTAACAAATCCCGGTCTTCGCATATCACCGGAATTGAAAAAGTGAGGCAGATATCCGATCACATAAACAACGTTTTTCGTTATGTACCGTATGTACAAACGAATTTTGTGTTGGGCCTCGACAGCGATTCCGGTGCTGAACCTTTTGAACTTACCAAACGCTTTATAGATAATTCCCCAAGTGCGTTCCCTGGTTTTTCTCTCCTCACTGCCTTTGGTGAGGCTGCGCCATTAAACCTTGAATATCAAAAAGCGGAACGGGTACTACCGTTCCCTTTTCACTTTCTTAATAATCATTTGGCCATGAACGTGAAACCTAAAAACTATGATTGGGTAGACTTTTATGACAAAGTGATTGACCTGACGGAATATGCGTTTTCACTAAAAGCAATTTATCGCCGTTTTACGCATACGCAGGGTTTTAATCCGAAATGGATGAATGTTATGCGCGCCATTTCTTCCGAAGGATGGGGCCGGTTGAAATTTTACCGGCAGGTAAGAAAAAACCTTATTCAGGATCGCAGCTTCAGAAAATATTTTGAAGGAGAATCACAGCAATTGCCTGAATTCTATAAAAACATTATTAAAAGAGATCTCGGTGTGTGGGGGCAATGGCTGCCGGATACCGCCATAACACATAACGCATATGCGTACTTACAAAAAAACAGTTAATTGTCTTATGAATTCCCGGCTATTTCCGGTTACGGCAAACGTTTTCAACAAAATCACGTTTATTGCCGGTAGCTTGTTTAAAGTGGGTAGGGGTAAAGCCGGTGACCTTTTTGAACTGGGCCGAAAGGTGCGCTACGCTGCTATAGTGTAATTTATAGGCTATGTCAGTCAGAGAAAGCTCCTGGTAAATCAACAATTCCTTAACCCGCTCAATTTTATGACAGATATAATATTTTTCTATGGTTATTCCCAGCTGATTTGAAAACTGATTGGACATATAGGTGTAATCATAGTGCAATTGATTACTGAGGTATACAGACAGGTTTTTTACCAGCGGTTCGTCTGAGTGGTAGATGAGTTTAATTATGAGGGTCTTAATTTGTTCTACCAGGATCATTTTTTTGTCTTCCAGTAATTCCAGGTCTAATGATAACAGCATGGATTTGATCTGGGCAACCTGGGTGCCTGAGATGTTTTCTTTTAGGTCAACCTCTCCCAGAGTTACTGCACTATATTGAATCCCAAGCCTTTCAAATGCATCTCTTACTACTATGATGCAACGGTGGCTAACCATATTTTTTATATAGAGTTTCACGTAGTTCGTTTTCGACACAAATGAATTATACAGAAAGCTCTCTAAGGGGATTAAGATGTTTGGTCATTTGGCAGGATAATAAATTTATGCCATAATTATACCAGCTCTTTTGATGTTTCTTCCGCAGCTGGATTGCGAATTGTAAACATAGCGTTAATAAACGTACCTTGGAAAGGTATATTGACCATAATTTTCAGCAAAAGCCAGATCATGTCTGAATTGCACAATAAAGATAAAAACAAGGAACGTGCTAACAATCTATTCCCGGTAGTTGGTGTTGGCGCCTCAGCAGGAGGCCTGGATGCATTTAAAAGACTGATCAGGTCCATACCCGAAAATGCCGGTGTTGCTTATATTTTAGTTCAGCACCTGGAGCCGTCGCATGAAAGTATGTTGGTGGAAATATTGCAAAAGATCACATCCATACCTGTAGAGGAGATCACCAATAATGTACGGGTTGAGCCCAACCGGGTATATGTGATCCCATCGAATAAGTTGCTTACAGCAAATGATGGCCGTCTTGAATTAAGTCCCCGCGCGCCGAAAGGAGAGAAGAATATGCCCATCGATCT
>CBIMFG010000192.1:0-7052 GCA_966243125.1 uncultured Niastella sp. | reverse complement strand
CCCCGGTTGCCAATGAAGTGTTGTTTTATTTAACAAAAGGCGACCGGAATGTATTGTTTAACAGGCAAAACGTAAAGCTGGTGTTTTCTGGTACCGGTAGTGCCTCCACTACCATAGAAGTAGATACTGCACAAACCTTTCAATCGATCGATGGCTTTGGCTATACGTTAACCGGCGGAAGCGCTTCACTGTTAAATTCACTGCCGGCTGCTACCCTTGATCCCTTATTGAAAGAACTGTTTTTGTGGGATAGTACCAACATCGGTGTAAGTTATTTGCGTATTAGCATTGGAGCATCTGATCTCAGTGCCACTACATTTTCCTACGATGATATGCCCGCGGGCCAAACCGACGTTAACCTGGCCAACTTCAGCATTGATAAAGAAAAGCAGGACCTGATACCCATTCTGAAAAAGATTGTTGCATTAAATCCTGCTATAAAAATATTAGGCTCGCCCTGGTCGGCCCCGGTGTGGATGAAGACCAATGGTAATTTTAAAGGTGGCAGCCTGAAGCCGGAATATTATGCAGCTTATGCCAATTACTTTGTGAAGTACATTCAGGCAATGAAAGCAGAAGGTATTCCCATTGATGCCATTACGCCGCAGAACGAACCATTGCATGGCGGAAACAACCCCAGCATGGTGATGCTGGCAACAGAGCAGGCTTCGTTCATCAAAAATAATTTAGGACCTGCCTTTGCCGCAGCTGGTATAAACACCAAGATCATTGCATACGATCACAATGCCGACAAACCCGAATATCCGCTCACGGTGTTGAACGATGCAGCAGCCAAACCTTATGTAAACGGCTCGGCTTTTCACCTGTATGGTGGCAGCATAACGGCGCTTACAAAGGTGCACGAAGCCCATCCCGATAAAGATGTTTACTTTACTGAACAATGGGTAGGTGGCCCCGGTAATTTTCCCGGCGATTTGAAATGGCATGTGGAGAACCTGATCATTGGAGCTACCCGTAACTGGAGCCGGAATGTATTGGAATGGAACCTGGCGGCAGACCCCGGTTATAAACCGCATACCCCGGGTGGTTGTACCACTTGTTTGGGCGCATTGACTATAAGCTCAACCGTTACCCGCAATGTATCCTATTACATTATCGCACATGCATCTAAATTTGTTCGCCCCGGTTCGGTACGAATAGGTTCAAAAGATGCAGGTTCTATTGTAACAGTAGCATTCAAAAATCCGGAAGGCAAAAAAGTTTTGATAGCTTTGAACAAGGGGGCCAATACGGAATCCTTCAATATAAAATTCAATGGCAAAATGGTAACTACCAGCTTAAATGGTGGCGCCGTAGGAACATATGTTTGGTAAACTGTAAAATTGATATAAAGATGATGAAATATGCTGTCCCGTTTTTAATTTTCCTTACCCCGGTTGTTAGCGCTCAGGCGCAGAAAACGACTGTTAAAGCTTATCCGAAACCATCCTATAAAACTATTACGGTTTATACCACGGCTGAGAAAACCGATTACCGGCTTTCAAAAACAGCTACCCTAACCCTTGCCCCGTTTGGCCAGCCATTGGAAACCCAGCCCTGCGTATTTATCGACGATGCAAAAAAGTTTCAAACCATTACCGGAATAGGTGGTGCTATTACCGATGCCAGTGCCGAAACATTGGCCAAATTGCCTGCAGCTGCCCAGGAAGAGCTGATAAATGCCTATTACAGTCCCGACAAAGGAATTGGTTATTCGCTCATAAGAACGAATATGAACAGCTGCGATTTTTCGAGCGATACCTACACGTATGTAGCCGACAATGATGCCGCGCTAAAAACATTCAATGTAGCCCACGATGAAAAGTATCGCATACCTATGATCAAAAAGGCCATGACTGCAGCCGGTGGTAAACTGCCTTTATTTATAAGCCCCTGGAGCCCGCCAGCCTGGATGAAGGACAACAATGACATGCTGCATGGTGGAAAGCTGAAAGAAGAATTCAAACAAAGCTGGGCCAATTACTATGTAAAGTATATAAAGACCTATGAAAGCAAAGGCATTCCTGTATGGGTCCTTACTGTGCAAAACGAACCCATGGCAAAACAAAAATGGGAGTCGTGTATTTTTTCAGCCGAAGAAGAAAGAGATTTTATAAAGAAATATTTAGGGCCCACCCTGCAACAACAGGGATTGAGCAGTAAAAAACTCATTGCCTGGGACCATAACCGCGATCTGTTGTTTCAACGCGCAACTACCATTCTCAATGATCCCGCAGCGGCGAAGTATGTATGGGGTATTGGTTATCACTGGTACGAAACCTGGACCGGCAGCGCCATGCAGTTTGACAATCTAAGAAGAACGCACGAAACATTTCCCGATAAGAACCTGATCTTCACCGAAGGTTGTGTTGAGAAATTTGATTTGAGCCGCATTGAATCATGGTCAATTGGTGAGCGCTATGGCTTCAGTATGGTAAACGACTTCAACAGCGGTACCTGTGCCTGGACAGACTGGAACGTGTTGCTCGATGAAACCGGTGGTCCCAACCATGTTGGCAACTTTTGTTTTGCTCCTGTACATGCCGATACCAGATCTGGCAAATTGATCTATACCAATGCTTATTATTACTTGGGCCACTTCTCTAAGTTTGTAAAAGCAGGCGCCCATAGAATAGGCACTGCCAGCAGCCGTGATAAATTAACCACTACTGCATTTGTAAATCCGGATGGTAAAATGGTAGTAGTAGTGTTGAACCTGTCGAACGATGAAGTACCGTACAAGGTATGGTTGCAGGGCAATGCCGCAGACGTAACCAGTTTACCGCATTCAATAGCAACGTTGGTTATAGAGTAAAAGCTTTTTACAACGATTATAAACACCGAGTCCCGCCATGGCGGGACTCGGTGTTTTGTAAGATGGGTTAAGGGCTTAATTATTTATAGGTAGTATTAAATTGACCATTTTTTATAACTACACTGTCTTTGCCACCAAACGCGTCATAAAGAACTCCTTCAAATGTACCTGCAACCTTTTTATTGGTTTTATCATATGTGGTAACAGAAACAAACCCATGTGATCTATCATCCTGACCACTATAGAGTTTTAAAGTGGTAAATGTAGCCAGTTGCAGGTCTGCATCGTCATCAAAACTAATTTTTGTGTTCAACTTAGCCGTGTCTGGGAAATAAACGTCCAGAAAAACGGAGTCTCCTGGAAGGGTTGCTCCGCCTATTATATGAATATATGTGCCTTCGGCAGCGGCCGTAACAGCTATTGGTTTAAATGCATTTGAGCCAATGGTAGCCGCTAATGCAGCTGAGGAGCCACCACCATTGTTGTCATCTTTATCTTTTTTACAACTGGTAACACCAATGGATAAGGTCAGGGCAAAGGCAGTTGATAATCCCAGTAAGCGTTAGTTTTTCATACTTTGTTTTAAAAGGGGTGATAAATGTTTTTGGGCTTATGAAACGGAACCGACTATTATTTATTGTTAGCTGTAATTGCATCATTACATGGATGTTCTGGCTACGTGTATGGCAAACCAGCCAATTTTGCCGATACAAACTTTTCAGGGGACCTGCACACTTATTGGCCAAAACAACACGCCTATTGGCAAAACTGCACGCTTATTGAAAATTCGAACAGATGTAAAAAATAATTTTCATCTTGTAGTGCTCAAATGGATCATCGCCTTTCCTTTAAAAAAACTTTTATTTATTTTTTGAGCAATTCAAAAAAAACGCGAGGCTGCCAATTGGTAACCTCGCGTTTTATTGGGTTTAGGTTTTGCCGCTTTCCGGTCAATTCTTTCATCAGCTATGGAACTGCTGGCAGACTTTTATGCCTTGTTAGGGTTTATGGCCATTATCAAAGACACAGATGGGCGAAGGGTTGAGTTGTATAAGAAGTAAGATTTCTACTACAAAATTCCCCTGATAATAGCCAGGTCATCCATTGGCTTCAATCCCCATTCTTTTTCAATATCACTACGCTTACGGTCGAGCATATTAGAGTTTTGGTAACCTATTTTATCAATTAATAGCAGATCAGCGACATTGCCTGCCTGTTGATAGGATTGATTATTATACTTGCTGAAAGTAAAGATGCCATCGGTTGTGAGGCTAAAATCGCGGATCTGTTGTGCAGAAACCCTTTGCTGTTGATTTGAATACCAGGTGTCAAAGTCTTCTTGTAAATGATAGCCCAGGTAATCAGGCTTGTTATCTTGTTCAAATTCAAAAAACTCACCATTAATACAAATCAATCCATCACCCACGCAAAGAAACTCTCCACTAGCCTTACTGCTATCTATAACAGCGATCAGTAATGTATTCAAAATTTCTTCCCGTTTAAGTTGAATTGAATTTTTCAAATTGCGTAGTTCTAAAAATAATTGCCTGACAATTCCCTCAAGGGTTTGATTTAAATTGTTGCTGATTTTGCTTACAAAGATTCCGTTGATATTTTAAAATATCAGCCATATCTTAAAAAGGTAACGCAAACAAATCCGGTGGTAACAATTAAGTATTCAGAAATTTAATACAATGCAAATGGGGCTGAAAGGCTCCATTTGTTAATTTAGCAATTATGTTAGATCAGGAAATCATAGATTATTCAATATATTATTACAGCCGTTTTTATAACGATAAGGAGCAGGCGGCATTTACACATTTAGTAACCCAGCATAAAATGCAACGGTTATTGAGCATTAAAAAAGATGCAAAAGTTGAGGACCTTCCTGAATTTCTTCGAAAAGATGCAGCATTGTCTACAGACCCCGCTGTGCTGGCCCTTTTGGAAAATGGGGTAGAATATTTTCATGCGAGAACAGCAGAAAGAATATTACAAGATCATCGCGATCATATATACTTTAATAACTGCCCCCAATGCCACAAGCTGGCAAGAACGCATTATGCACAGCAATGCCGATATTGCGGCTATTCGTGGCATGCAGCATCAGCTGCCAAATTCAGAATGCTCACTTGTTCTCAGTTTGATGACAAGCCGTTTTATATTCTTGGTGAAATCATTGAAGGAGAGATCAAGGCAGGTATGAAAGCCGATTTAACCTGGATAAAATTGGCTATTAAACCGGAAATAAAAGCTGTTGAAGCAGGCACAGATCTGGAATACAGGTGTCAGAACACATAGAGCGTTAATAATTCCTGGTTTATCAGATGATGATAAAGATTATCTACGAACTGAGAAAGGCATAATCAACATACTCAAATAAACATAGTTGTTTGAACATTTGCCCGGGCTCAAAAATTGCTGCAATTCTTAAAAGAGCCAAATGTATAATTTATCCAGCGCCAATGACCTTGATGCATTAATTAAAGCGGCGGGCAACAAAACGATTGTCATGTTGGGCGAAGCCTCACACGGCACACATGAATACTACACCTGGCGAACTGCCATTTCAAAACGACTGATCGAAGAATACGGTTTTAACTTTATTGCGGTGGAAGGCTACTGGCCCGATTGCTATAAAATAAACCGTTTTGTAAAAGGATATAAAGATGCTGGAGATTCAATTCACAACGTTCTGCAGGTATTTGACCGTTGGCCTGCCTGGATGTGGGCCAATTGGGAAACTGCCGCACTGGCCGAATGGTTACGGGAACACAATCAGCATTTAAGTATAGATAAGAAAGCCGGTTTCTACGGGCTTGATGTATACAGCCTCTGGGATTCCATGGAGGCCATGGTAAACTATCTCGATAAAGAAGACCCTAAAGCATCGCTATCGGTAAAAGCAGCCATCCAATGTTTTGAACCCTTCCGCGAAAGAGAACAATCTTATGCATACTCATTAAAAGAACACAACTGCCGCGATAAAGTATTGTCCTTGCTGAAAGAAATCAGCACGAAGGCCCAGTACCTGGATGGCGATCGCGAAGCAGGGTTCAACACAGAACAAAATGCATTGATTGCAGTAAACGCAGAGAAGTATTATAGTAGCTTAATAGGCTTCGATAATGAAAGCTGGAACATTCGCGACATGCACATGATGGAAACGTTGGAGCGACTGATGACATTCCATGGCCCTTCTGCCAAAGGAATTGTGTGGGAGCATAATACGCACATAGGTGATGCAAGAGCTACCGATATGAAAAGCGCAGGCATGGTGAATATTGGCGAACTAGGCAGAGAAAGATATGGCAATGAGAACGTATACCTCATAGGTTTTGGTTGTTATGAAGGAAGCGTGATTGCCGGCGATGCCTGGGGGGTGCGCCCATGCAGGAAATGGAGGTGCCGCCTGCAAGAAAAGGCAGCGTAGAGGAAGCGCTGCATTTACGCGGTGATCACAATCGCTATATGATTTTTGAAGAAGAAACAAACGAGTTGTTCGATATAGAGATCGGTCACCGGGCCATTGGCGTGGTGTACCATCCACAACGGGAAAAGTATGGTAATTATGTACCCACCATTATGAACCAGTGGTATGACGCTTTTGTCTTTTTTGATATCACACAAGCACTGCATCCATTGCAGTTGTCAACAGGGCATAAAATGCCGGAAACCTATCCATTCGGGGTTTGAATTGTTATTGCCCCATTTTCTGCTTCAGCATCGCCAACTCTGCTTCAATATTCACCAGGCGTTTATAAATTTCGCCGGGGCCAGGTAATTGCCGGGTCCAACGTTCAACCACATACCAGATCTCAGCCACATCATCCACATCCAAAACAATAGTAGGGAATTCACCAGTTTGATTATTATCGCTTTTCACAATGATCTTTCCCTCATGATACCGGTTTATCAGGCGTTTGATCAATACACCCTGAAGCTTTGTAACCACCACATACACCCGGTCGTCGCGAACTTCAGAAATATCGGCCCAGCGGGCAATTACGCGGTCAGCATCCTGTAAGGTGGGAAACATGGAGTGGCCTTCTACTTCAAATATGCGATAGGTGCCATTGGTATACCCGGGTAACCGGTAAGCAGATAAAGATTGAATAAATAGTGGGTCGCCATAGCCCGACATATAGCCGGCCCTGGCTTTAACGGGTACATATATAATATTCTCTTCGCCCTGGCTATCCAAGTAGATGATTTAGGGCGCTTGAAACCGGCGGTA
>CBIMFG010000191.1:0-7056 GCA_966243125.1 uncultured Niastella sp. | reverse complement strand
TTACCCTGGCTGAAAGATATGCTGCCGGCGATTGGCAACATGCCATCAATGGCTTTTGGTCGCCATTGTATACCTGGATCTTATGTTTTTGCAAGCTGGCCGGTTTACCGCTGTTGCCATGCTGTTATATCATAAACTTTATTATAGCTGGGCTGGGCTTGTACGTGTTGTGCAAACTGGCCCGGCGTTATTTAATAAAGCCCGCATTTTACTACGCATTCAATTGCTATGTGCTGCTGCTGTTGTTGTTCTATGCCATGTCGGCCCTAACACCCGACCTGATGGCGGCCGTTTTTTGCATCTGGTTCCTGCAACTGGTAACTGATGAACGTTTTGAACATAGTAAACAACTGCCCTGGTGGACGGGTGTTATAGCAGCGTGCGCCTATTTTGCCAAGTTGTATAATATAGTACCCATGCATCTGTTCATGGGTGGCTGGTTGTTGCTAATGTATTTAAAGCAACGGTCATTAAAGTCAAAAAAGGCGGTGGCCTTATTAAAGGCTTATGGCCTTTTTATCCTGCTTTCCTGCTGCTGGATGCTGGTGATAAGCCTGCACGAGGGCAAGCCGGTTGTTGCTACTGCAGGCCCCTTGAATCATAATTATATGAGCCCCGACTATGGTAAGGAGTTTCCTACCAACGAAGGCTTATACGCCCCGCCTTTTGAGGAGGCTTACAGCGCACATGTAAACCCGGCTCATTTACTGGATCAATACAACTGGTCGCCCTTTAGCAGTGCCCGCAATTTTAACCACCAGGTAACGCTTATAAAAAAGTCTATCCGGCAATTGATTAAATATCTGGATAGCAGCTACGCCAAATGGCTGGGGTTGCTCATTTCTCTGTTAATACTGGCCGTTAATCGTAAAAAACTGGTCAATGAAAAATACGACCACAGCATTCATACAATAGCCTGGTTCTTTGTTTGCTATCCTTTGCTGTACCTGCCCTTATTTATTCTTGACCGCTACATTTTTACCTGCATCATTCTCTTTCACCTGTTGCTGTTTTTTGTTGCGCAGCGGGCCTGGAACCTATTAAATCAAAAAATCTTTATTCCTCTACTTGCTTTGTTGCTGCTTGTAAGCGCTTATCCCTTGCTTTTACGCGGACATCGTAAATTAAGCCAGGCATCAGGCGAATACCAATACCAAAAAAGCTTTTACCAGCAATTACCACAGTTGTCGTTTTTGAAGAACCAGCGCATTGCGGTGTACCCTTATCCGTACACCACCATGGAAGCCACTCAGCTTTGTTATTATTTCCATTGCCGCAGTTATGGTTGCTGGATGGGCGATGAATACCAGCCGCTGAAACAATTCAATATTCGTTACCTGGTTGCAAGAACCGACCTGGCAAAGTATCCTTTTCTGCATATAAAAAAGAAAATGCTACTTTCTCAAGTAGCATTTTACGTGTATGAAATTGAATAATGTAGGCAGTTACTTAGGCAGCTTTTTTAGTTCCTCATCATTTATTTTTACCGGGTACTTCTTCTTCAGGTCTGCTATCCATTTTTCCTCCAGGAACACCTGGTAATCGTTGATCACAAAGCCACGTGCATCGTTAAAGCCACGTTGTTCTTTGTTAGGATACAGTTTTATAATGTAGGCAAACGCCACCGTGTTATCTGATTCGTTGCGCACATTGGCGGTGATCAGTCCTTCAGTGAAGTTGGTTCTTCCTACAACAGGGATCTGGTTCAGTTCAAAACGGCCCGAATCGCCTTGTAAGTGACCGGTGCTTTCTTGTATATAGGTTTGCCAGTTCTTATAGTTCGCCTTCATTTTTGTTCTGAACTCTTCAGATGCTTCCTGGTTGGTTGCTGTTAATATGACTGCATCGGCGCTGCTTTCCCACCAGTATTTATCTTTATGTTCATTGTAATATTTCCGTAGCCCGGCTGAATCAACTGAAGCAGGATCCCAAATATTGCGCTGCATAATTTCGAACAACAGGTTTCCTTCTTTAAACTCGTTCAACTGGTCTTTAAAGTCTTTATTGTATTCTTCCAGGTGAGTGCGGTAGTAATCGAAAGCGGTTACCTCAGTAAACTCATCCAGCATTTGTGCCCTGGTTTTACCGGCTTTCATGTTATCATAGTTCCGCAAAGTTTCCAGGTAAGCCTGAAAGTCTTTTACGGTAACAGTTTTTTTGGCGAAGGTGAACAGCGGTGTTTTAAGGGTAACGTCTGCAAAAACCGGGATCTTGTTATTGTCCAAAACACTATCGGCAATTACAAACAGGTGCTGTTCGTTTACTTTATTCTTTTTATAACCGGTTAGCTGCAATACTTTCTTCAACAACAATTTTTGCGATACTTCCAACCTGTCGGTTTGCATGAGGCGTTGTTTCATTTCATCCAGTGCATGTGGATTATTGTCATCGCTGGTAACTGGTTTGTACACCAACCGTTTTATAATGTGGTAGCCAAAGCTAGATAATACCGGTTTGCTGATCTCTCCATCTTTTTTAAGAGCAAATGCGGCGCTTTCAAAAGGCAGTTCGTATTGTCCAACACCAAACTCCATCATTTCGCCGCCTGCCTGCCAGGAAATATTATCATTGCTGAATCTGGTAACCAGTACTTTAAAATCGCTGCCGCTGGTCAATACATTGTAAATGGAATCGGCTCTTTGTTTGATCGTTTCTTTTTGTGCGTCGGTAGCGTCGGGCGGAAATGCCAATAAGATCTGCGCTACTTTTATTCTGCCCAATCCTTCTCTTTCGCCCAGGTTTTTGAAGATGTGAAACCCGGCTTTACTGCGAACAACTGTTGTATACTTATTAACCGGTGTATTATATACTGCATTTTCCAGTTCATAAGGCAACACCAACGAGGTAATGTACCCGATATCGCCTTTATTGGTTGAAACAGTAGCATCATCGGAATACTGTGTTGCTACTTTTCCAAAATCCTGTCCTTTTTGTAATTCGCTAAACGCGGCATTGACCTTCTCCTGCGCCTTTTTTATATCATCCAGTGTTGCATGATTGCCGGCTGCTACAAAAATGTGGGCAATATGTATGTCCTTTTTTTGGCGGGCAATGGCTTCAATAGCGAGGTCTTTAATGCTCGCTTCATCGCGCACATACGTTTCAAGGATCTGGTTACGGAAGCTGTTCACTTCGGCCTGCTGGTTGGCAGCGGTATCCATTTTTTTATCAAGCGCCGCCTGTACTTTTAGTTTGAACCGAATGTACAATTCCAGATAATCGTGGTACGCCTGATCGGTTGGCTTGGCATCTGAATTGTTCTTGTTAAAGGCCTTTAGAAATTCATTTTTTGTAACCGCTTTGCCGCCATAGGTAAATAACACCTGGGCTTTTGCGGATGCAGTCATGAAGATCAATAATGAAGCAAGAGCCGCTTTACTGATAACAGTCATAATGCTAGTTAGATTTTTTATTTTTTAGTTTAAGATCAATCACTTCGTCTACCTGCTGGTAGGTGAGTTTTTTGGCTATGATGTTTTTGTCTTTGTCGAGCAAATACACAATAGGAGTTTGGTACACATCATAAAGCTGGCGGTAATTCGGTTTGTTTGCCACTTCCTCATCTTTTTGCTGAGAAGGTAATTGGTAAACGTGCGTCCAGCCGGTGAGTTTATTGTCGTTGATGAATTTTTTCCAGTTGTCTTTGCCGCCATCTACCATTACACCATACAAACTAACGCCTTCGTTTTTCCATTTGGCTTTATACATGGAGTCAACTTTGGGAACCGTTTCTTTACAGTGGCTGCAGGTAGGGTCCCAAAAACAGATCACTACAAAATTGCTTTTTATATTATGCAGGGGTGCTGGTTTGTCAAGGGTATCAACCAGGTCAAGAGGAGCGGCCGGTTGCCCAATGAGGTTAGCCATCATGCTATACGCCCTTTTGAAAGTAAAATCTTTATACTGTTGGGTAAAGAAGTCGGCCTGGCCCGTATTGATGTATTTTTCAAACAGGTGAACAAATACAGCGTCCTGGCCCATATATTCAGGGTTTACATATTTCTGCACAAAATGCACCATTAGAAATTTAAACATCTCGGTGTTGCTTCTTGAATACAGTAACATGTGGTCTACTTCGGCAATTATTGAGTCGGGGTTGGGCACCACCAGTTCTTTATAATATTTTTCCAGCTTTGCTTCAAAGAAGGGCGTGCGCACCAGCCTTCCGTCACTAAAGGACACACCATCCCAGTAGTGTGATTTAAAATATCGGTATGCATACAGAGAGTCATATTTTCCGCCGGGATGTTTGGCCGCCGGTGGTATCACCGGTTCCTTCATGGCCTGAAACAGGGAGGTTAAAAACGAATTGGGGTTTTTAGCCACCATACTATCCCGGTACAACTGCATTTTATCGGTAAGCCATTTTAACCGGGTCCTCAGTTTGGTTGAATCTTTTGCGTTCTTTACCGTTTTTAATTCCTGGCTGGTTTTATTGATCTCGTTCCCTATTTGGTTGGTGAACCGGGTATACAAATGGAACAGGTTATTTTCCGGCGAACCCGTAAAAACTACATTATTGGGCAGACTAGCCGAATCGGCAGAGATGGAAAATTGTTGCTGTTTATCAATCAGCAGTTCGAAAAGGATCTCTTTACGGGGCGATACTATAAAGTAAATACCGCCCAACAACGGTTCTTTTCCCGAAAACACGCCTTTGCCATTCTCATCCAGCATAGTGGAATCGGCCAGCGCTTTTAACTTGCCATAATAATAACCCAAATAAACGTAGGTGTTCTTATAAGGCTTTAGTGTAATGGGAATGTTATAACCCGACTGTGCCACAGCTAACTTACAGCTTATCAACAGTATAGCCAGCGATAAAAGTCTTTTCATAGTGTTTGCAATAACAGAAAAATACCTGAATTATTGAAAATAAAAACGCTTAAGTTGTTAATTCCTTGCAAAGGTAATGGGATATACATGTTAACATAGTTGAAAAGTTACATAGCTTTTTGTTTACACCCCCTAATTGATAACGATAGGTTATTTTTGCGTCATAATATATACAGATGAAACTAAGCCATCTTGCAGAAACTTTGATTGGGTCTGAAATTGTAAAACTGGGCGGTGAAATACGCGAAAAGATCCGTGCCGGAGAAAGGATCTACAACTTTACCGTTGGTGATTTTGATCCTGCCATATTTCCTATTCCTACAGCATTAGAAGAAGAGATCATTAAGGCCTACCGGGAGCATTTTACCAATTACCCTGCTGGCGATGGCAACCTCGATCTGCGGGAGGCCCTGGCGCACTTCCTGAAAGAACGGGAACAGCTCAACTACAAACCATCTGAAATATTGGTAGCCTCAGGCGGCCGGCCGCTTATTTATTCTTTATACCGCGCCGTTTGTGATAAGGAAGACAAGGTGATCTACGCAGTTCCCAGCTGGAACAATAACCATTATACGCATTTTATAGGCGCAGCGCATGTGGTAATTGAGGCCCGGGCCGAAAATAACTTTATGCCCATTGCCAAAGACATTAAGCCACATTTAAAGGGCGCCACGTTACTGGCCCTGTGCTCGCCGCAAAACCCTACCGGCACTACCTTTACCAAACACGATCTGGAAGCCATTTGTGATATGGTGCTGGAAGAAAACAGCCGCCGGGGCGATAATGAAAAGAAGTTATATGTGATGTACGATCAAATGTACTGGCAGCTTACTTATGGCGATATTGAACACTACAATCCGGTTTCGCTTAGGCCAGCCATGCAGCCTTACACCATCTTCATTGATGCCATAAGTAAGTGTTTTGCTGCTACCGGCGTACGCGTTGGCTGGGCCGCTGGTCCACAGGTTATTCGCGATAAAATGAATGCCATTTTAAGCCACCTGGGCGCCTGGGCCCCCATGGCCGAACAAAAAGCCTGTGCCCGCTTCCTGTACAACAATGAGGCAATTGATGGCTACCTGAAACATTTTAAAGCCGAAGTGGAAGTGCGTTTGCGGGATATTTACAATGGCTTGCAACAATTGAAAAAAGAAGGTTTTTCTGTTGATGCCATTGCACCGCAGGCCGCCATTTATCTTACCATAAAAATTGACCTCACTGGTAAAAAAACAGCCGAAGGCAATGTACTGTCGCAGCAAAGCGATGTTACAGCTTATTTGTTGAACGAAGCCAAGCTGGCCGTGGTACCGTTTTATGCGTTTGGGGCCGACCGTTCATCGCCCTGGTATCGCTTAAGCGTGGGTACCTGCAAAAAGGAAGAGATCAGTGAAATGATTGATCAGTTGCGGAATGCGTTGAAGAAATTAAGTTAAGCCACTATAAAAGCAAAAGCGAGATAAAGGACTTCCTTTATCTCGCTTTTTTATGATAATACAACCGACTAATTCTTGTTGCAGATAAATACAAAAGGCTTTAGTGTATCCTTCTCTATTATCTTTTGTAATTGTGCCTTTTTGGTGAGTATGCGAAACTTCTGTAAATCGAATACCTCATGTGCCAGGCAAAAACTATCCAATGTTTCAAAATCCCCTAACAGCATATGTAACTGGTGAAGCTCATATTGCATGGCTTCCTGGTTTGTATAAGCATCCTTTACCAGAACGAGCAAATCGCGATTAGAGTTTTTCATTTCACATCGGCTTTAATGTCCACCATATCCTACAAATCCCCTGTTTAAACCACAGCCGCATTTTTTTGACGAACCGCCACCGGCGATGCGATTACCGGAACTGCAACTGGCCATAACCAGGCTAATAATTAACACAATGACTACGGAATAACTTACTTTCTTCATATACTTGGTTCTTACTAAATTAAACTATTTTACGAACAAATTAGTACTTCACGTTGGCTGAAATCAACAATTTTAACACCAAACTGCAAAAACCCATCGTACTATTATCGCCGCTCGATTGGGGATTAGGCCATACCACTCGTTGTATTCCTATTATTCACGAATTGCAGCAGCAGGGTTGTACAGTTATTATAGCTTGTAATTCAACACAAAAAGTGTTGTTGTCAAGGGAGTTTCCCCGGCTAACCTATGTGCATTTGGCAGGCTATAATTTGAAATACGGTAAAAAGAGGTGGGGTACAATT
>CBIMFG010000190.1:0-7082 GCA_966243125.1 uncultured Niastella sp. | reverse complement strand
TGACCTGTTTAATGAGGCATTAAGGAATGAAAATAATGGCCTGTATGAAGAAGCTGTAGCTAATTATGAAAGTGCGCTAATGGAAGTTAATAAAACCAGGTTTCATAGAACATTCAAAAATAAGATCATTGAAAAGCTTAAAATTTTACATACGTTGATCGAATACAATAATAGTGTTCGCATGATCAGACAATAAATAACTAATGAGAAACTTATTCTATATAGTTGGTATTATTTTCATTATAGGATGGTTGATAGGTGTTTTTGGCTTTAACGCCGGCGGCCCCTTTCACCTATTGCTTATTATTGCTTTTATTGCCGTTGCATTAAGCATGTTTCAGAAAAAGAATATTCACTAAGTGTGAATCATGTAATTCTTTTCTGGAAATACATAATTATTAGGCAGTGGAATAAGCTCACCTTTACAAAATGAAAAAACTACTATTTTTAACTTCGGGCGGATTGTTGTTCTTTTGCATGGCAGTATCTGGCCAGGTGAATACAGATTCTCTTTCATTGGTTTCGGCGATCAGCAAGGACCAGTTGCAACTGGGCAAACTTCAAAATCAGCTTGAAGAAAAGACGAATAACAATCAAAATGCGTCAGATAAAGCACAAAATTCTGCAGATAAAAATTCAACCGCAGCAGACAAATTAAGTGAGCATCCAAATAATAAGAAATTGGCCAAGAAAGCAAAGAAAGAGGCCCGTGCTGCCAAGAAAAATTCCAAAAATGCAAGAAATGAATCGGCAAACCTCGACCAATTGAATAAGGATATCCGGGAGCTGGAGAAAAGAATAGCTAATAATCAAGTCAAATTAGATAAGTATATAAAAAACGGAACAACTAAACGAACAGCTTCCGATTCACTGCGTACACAGCTATAATGCAATTCTACAGAGAGTTTTTTTCTTGCATAACGTTTAGAAGAACGGCAATAACTGCAAAAACAAGCAGCAGGTGAATGGCGCCCCCCCATGTGATATCCGATAAGACAAACGAGCCATCCAATGACAAAAATAACGGCAACCAGTAAAGTAGAAAAGGATGTTAAAGACGGCGCGGTGACAGCCGGCAACAAACAGCGGAAATTGCGTCGAAAGGCAAATCCTCCGTAACTGATCAGGTATACAAGGATAAGGTAGGCCCAAATGGTGAAACCATTTATATTGACAAGCATTCAAAATATTATTGGATTGATAAAAAGGGACATAAGGTACCTATAGAAAAAAATAAATTGATAACAAAGAAATAAAACTAACGGCCGCCGCCCCAGAATGAATGGGGCGGCGGCCGTTTGGAGAAGAGTTAATTTTTAGCCGGGCAAGACCTCTTTCGTCTCCAAATAAACTGCGTAAGACCTGGGAATGATCTTTCCTCCATATAGATAAGCGTATTCTTTTGTAAAAGTTGCGCCGAAGTATATAATGACGCTCGAATAGTAAATCCAAAGCAGCAGAACAACCAGACTTCCGGCAGCTCCATAGGTGGAAGCTGTATGGATATGACCAAGAAAATAACCTATAACTCCCTTACCAACCATAAAGAAGAAGGAAGTAAAGACTGCTCCTTTTATAGCATCATTCCATTTTACTTTTCCGTCGGGCACATATTTGAACATGAATGTAAATAATACCGCCACAACAGCAATAATAAATATCCGGTTAATGGCAAATGCCATAAAAACGCCGACGCCTGAAAAAAAGTCGATCAGGTAACTACCCAAAATATCAATCAGCAGGTTAATTACCAGTGACAAAACGAGTATGAAGCCAATGACGCTGAATATGCCTAAAGATATCACCCTTTTTATAAGGTATTTTTTTCTGTTAAGTTTTGGTATTGGTTTCAACTTCCAAATGTGATTTATAGCGTCCTGCACTTCTGTAAAAACGGCTAAAATACCAAACACTATTACTATGATTGCCGCAACCTTTGCTACCAAAGAACCCTGTTCCGAAACAACATGCTGAATCATTTGCCGGATCTGCATTGCAGCAACATCTCCAACCTGTGAGCGTATTTCCGAAAATATTCTTCCTTCCATTGCCTGTCTTCCAAAAAAATATCCGAATAAAGAAATAGTAATAATTAGTAAAGGCGCCAGCGCAAAGATTGTATAGTAAGAAAGTGAGGCGCTATAGCGAAGGTAATTTTCGGCAATAAAAGTTTTAAAAGTAGTTCTGAAGGTAACCCACAGCCGGACAAAAAAGGTTGGGATCCATTTCATGAGCTTATTTTTTTCGACGCCGGATACCCCGGGAAACGCATAGGCTTTTTAGCAGAGCTTTCATCCCTTAACAGCACCCCCCATTCAACAGCATGATGCTTATAAAAAAGGACATGAGTAGGGGCATGATGATAATCTTTCCAATTACAAGTATTGCCCCAATTAAAAAAAGTCTCAGCAACTCAATGGAACGTTTTATGCTAACAGGCATCTCTTTCATATGGCATATTTAATATTGATCAATGAAGAGCGACTACTTACAATAACTGCATTACGTGGGCAATTGTTGTAAATAAAATATTTAGACGCTCCATTACAACTTTCCCGCACTTATAAAGTGTAAATCATATAATTAATTTCAAAAATAATATAACAATTCAGCACAGAAAGAATCGCACCTTTATATTATGCAAAAACTGTTCTTATTAATCTCTTGTGGCTTGTTGATTTTTTGCATACCAATGTCAGGCCAGCAGCTGAAGAAAGATTCTCTTTCGTTAGTATCGGAAATATATCGGAATCAATTAAAACTTGGCAAATTACTAAGTCAGCTTGAACAAAAGAGCAATAAAAAGCAAGATGCTTCAGAGAAGGCAAAAAATTCTGCAAATAAAGACTCAACTGCAGCAGATGAACTAAGTGATGAGCCCGATAATAAGAAACTGGCCAGAAAGGCAAAAAATACAGCCCATGATGCCAGGAAAGATTCCATGAATGCAATAACGGAATCAGAAACCCTGGACAAATTACATAGCGATATCCAGTCCCTAAAGCATAGAATTGAAAATAACCAGGCCAAATTAAATAAGTTAAAGCACGAAAGGTCTAACAGCCCAACTATTGATAAAATACAGAACTAATATAAATATGCTCAATGACAAGCCATACCACGAAATGGATACTATAAGCACAGTCCTTAATACGTTAAAACTAAAAAAGCAGGACAATGAATTTGTTATTAATGAAACCGGACAGTTAAGCCTGAATGGAAAATCCTATAGTCAGCACGACATTATAATTATAAAAACATACCGTTTTGAGGGTGAGTCTGATCCTGCGGACGGAGCTATAATATATCTCATTATGGCTCATGATGGTGTTATAGGTTATAGCCTTGATGCGTATGGTGTATATACAAATCACAGGGATGATGGGTATGCCAATTTAATACAACAAATGGCAATAAAAAGCCCCGTAAGGGGCTTTGACCTGGAGCCAAAATGCATTTAATATCTATTTTCATTGTAACTTTTTCCACTATTAAAGCCAGTTCCGCGAGAAGGTCTATCTTCCTTAGGCTTTGCAATAGATACACTGATGGTTCTGTCTTCAACTGTTGCACCATCCAATCCAGCGATCGCTTTTGTTGAAGCTGCTTCGTCTGCCATTTCAACAAATCCGAAACCTCTTGATTTGCCAGTTGCTCTGTCTGTAATAACTTTTGCAGAAGTAACTTCGCCATAGGGCGAAAACATATTTTTTAACCCTTCATCCTGCACGTCGAAGTTTAAATTTGCTATATAAATGTTCATTTTAAAAAATTAACTGATTAATAAATTTCGAGGAAGGCAAGAAGTAAGTAACTAACTATAATGCAGGTAAATAAGCAATGTAATTAATGAATACTTATGCGAGGCTCAAATTAACTTACTAAAGGTAATACGCTTTATTATATATTCCTAATCATGGACACTTAATAACTTATTAAGTGTGAATGTTATAATCCATTTCTGAAATCATATAACAATTCAGTTTAAATAATCTCACCTATACCAGACCCAGATATTAATTAGGGAAGATAACATTTCCCTAATTAATTTTTAAAAAAGTGTGAATGGTGTAATTTATTTATTTTATAATGTAACAATACCTATTAAAAACAAGTTCACCTTTGTATAACAGTTTATTAATAAAATAAAGTAAATATTATGCAAAATAAATTAACATCAAGCGGAAACTGGAACGAACAAAAGACCAGGTTAAAAAAAGAGTTTCCTGCACTTACCGATAAGGATCTGTTTTTTGAAATAGGAAAGAAGAACGAAATGTTGGCAAAACTTCAGGTTAAACTGGGTAAAACTACAGAGGAGTTGCAACGAATTATAAATGCATCTTAGTTAATGACTAGATTATACTTAATCTATCCCATTGAATTTTATCGGGTAACAAATCCGGGAACGCTTCCGGATTTTTTATTTGCTGGTTAGTTTATAGATCAGTTCAATACCTTCCTCTTTTCTTTCAAGCTGTCGCACTTTTTCTAAAAATTGCGCCGACTCATTTAAACCGAACAACTTGCTTTGGATTCATTGTTTGACTATTCCCTTTTGGACAGTTATCCTTCACCAAACCATATCTTATTTACCCTATAACGCACATCAATTCTGTACTATCTCGTTTATTACATATGTATTGCATTCTTGAAAATTATCAAAAATGAGAAAAGAACAACACTTTATTCTTGATGAAAAGCGAAAAGTTGAAATAGGAATGTTGTTGAAGGTCTTAATTGAAGAGAAAAGATGTTTCATTCAACCACGTTACAATTTAAACCAGCTATCAAAAGACACCAAATTTTCAACAAATCTGCTTTCCGCCTTTTTTAATCAAAGTCTTGGTCATCGTTTCACTGACTATTTAAACAAATTAAGAATAGACCATTGCAAACAACTAATTGAAAATGGAGCAGCGATTGAATATTCGATGAAAGGGCTTTCAAAAAAATGTGGATTTAATAATAGGAATTCTTTTACTGCAGCATTCAAAAAATTTACTGGAATGCCCCCATCCTCTTATGCAAAAATGTCTCTGGATAATAATAGAAATAAGTGTCTGGCAGAGGTCATTTAAATCTTTGAAATTCGAAATGCCATTATCCTTAATTAAATTACTGGCGTTTTGAATATAATTACGCCAGCAGCGTTGCTATTTTCTGCAACAATTCCACAACCGAAAAATGAATAAACGGGATTGGAATAAAGGGTACAAATAGCATAAGCGCCATGCCTATGATATCACGCAGCGTAACAGGAATTGTGCGAAGCTGCTGCAAAGAGTCATACATTCCTGAATAATCAAAAATCATTGACGGGTCTACCGGCGTCTTCTCTATTTTCTTTTCTACCGGCATATCATTTACCCACTCACGTTCAAACTGGCGGCTCATTGTTGCGCCGAGATTGCTCATATGAAGCAATCCATCGTTTTTTGTTTTAAATAATTTGCCCATAAAGAACAGCAGTGGAACAAGAAGGAAAACAAGACTAATTACAATATAGGCGATCCCCTGTCTCTTAATAGATTCGAAGGAATCAGGATGTTTCAAAAGTTGCTCAATCAACCGGCCTGATATCGAGATGCCGCCGGCGACAAAGATCAGATTGAAACTTCTTTGAGCGATCATGATAATTCCTAAACCACCCGCGCGGTCGGCATGAGTAGGCATCAGCTTTAGTTTCGCTTTTGATAAGTGAAAGAGCAATATCACCCAAACTATATAACGCCATAGCCATCTGAGTATAAGAAATTGGAAAATGGGAATAGAGATAAATATTGCCCAATAACCTGCAATACTCATCTGCTGACCCGCCGCCCCGGTGTAGGTCATCCAGGATGTTGTTCCGCCCTCAAGGGCGCCATAAACTCCCCCGCCGACAAAACTAACAGTTGCACCAATTACTATCAGCAGCAGGATTATTTCTGTCAATGCTGAACCTGTTAATTTCCTGGCGCGGCGAAATGCAGTTGTCAGAAATTTCTGCCGCTCGTCGAGACTCATCAACTCTTCTGCGAGATATTTTATTACCACATACGCTTTGCTGTCTATACTGAGCTCTATCGTAATCAACATGGGCAGTGCTACCAACAGGCGAGCGTGCATCGCAATATCTTTCAGGAAGGGCAATTGACTGCCTGCATACAATGTTCCTTCAAAGATAGCGAGGATCAATAATGGCAACCAGGTGATGCACAAACCCGCCACCGTTAACTTTCCCTGCTTATTTTGCAAACGCATCCGCTGCAGCGCACGATTAAAAGGCCCCCCTGCTGAAAGAGAAAAATCTTCCGATGAGTGATTGTCTATATCCATCAGTGAGAAATAAAAGTCATTTAAAGATATCTATCATAAGCTACAATAATTTGACGGAGCGATCACTATTAAAAACTACTTAACTGTTAAATGGAATTATCATCATCATTTTCCTTTTGCCCGAAATATCTACAAGTGTGAATTACACAGAAACATAATAATATATTCAAGGCTTATTCTTCCCTTCTTCTTGCCTCCTTTACTTTGATTGTTTGATTATCGAGCGTTATACCATTTAATTCGCGAATCGACTGTTCTGCTGCCTTTGTATCATCCATTCTGATAAAGCCAAAGCCACGGCTGCGCCTGGTAATTTTATCCATAATGATATTAACGGAAGCAACTTCTCCATACCGGGAAAAATGTTGTTTCAGGTCTTCACCTTGTACATTGAAACTTAAGTTCGAAATATAAATATTCATTGTGCAGATTTTAAGGATTGAAAATTGATCTGAGGAAAAAGCAGGAGTTAAAGGAAAGCGAACAATCAATCAATTACAAAGTGCTAATAAACTCAAATGGGTGCCTATTAAAGATACACGCATTTTCCGGTTATTCGCAATTTAATAGTTGCAATCAATTAAATAGACTACCTTCACTTACTCTTTTGAAGATAATCCCACAGATCCTTCATTTTGATCCATCCGATTTGTAAGTAACAATTAATTGTAGTCCTGCTCACTTTGGATCACATCTTATTGCATTGAACCAGACCGTACTGTCCCATTATTAATTACTAAAAAACAATTGCATGACAATTT
>CBIMFG010000189.1:0-7105 GCA_966243125.1 uncultured Niastella sp. | reverse complement strand
GGTTTTTAAACGCAGATAAGATCCATCTTCCACTGTACGGGAGCTGTAACCGCCGCCATAAAAACCATTGGTGCGAAACTGGTCAGTATTGGTATTGTCAGGCCGCCAACGATTATTATAAGAGGCAAACTGGTTCAGGTAAGTTTTACCCAGGGCATTCCCCGCAAACACCATGTTATTCGCGTTCTGAATATCGTTGCCATAGCTCCATTGAAAGAACACGTTCACATCGAAGCCTTTCCAGGTTACGTTGTTATTAAAACCACCGATGTGTATGGGCAGGCCACGACCAATAACGGTATAATCGCCCGAGTTCACGATCTTATCACCGTTCAGGTCTTTGTATTTAATGTCACCGGGTTGTATAGAGGATCGGGAGTTGCCGTTGGTGGTAATATTATCGATCAACGTGTAGCCAGCTGCGGTAGTTTTATTAAACTCATTATACTGGTAAACACCATCCCAAACATAGCCATACATCTGGCCCAAGGGATTGCCCACCTGTGCTATATAAGCGGGGGCAGTTTGCCAGTTGTTATCCCAGCGAATGGTGCTCAGTAGGGTGGTTTGTCCCTGCGCCAAACCCAACACTTTACTTTGGTTAAAGGAAATATTGAAATTACTGGTCCAGGTAAGATCTTTTGTTCTGATGGGAATAACGTTGAGGGCTACTTCCAAACCCTGGTTCTGCACACTGCCAATGTTCATAAATACGGTAGTGTAACCGGAAGAAGTGGGTACGTTGGCGTTCAACAACAGGTTCTTTGTCTTCTTCCGGTAAACATCTGCCGTAACGCTGACCCGGTCGCCAAGCAAGCTTAAGTCTACACCGGCGTTCAACTGAGAAGTAGACTCCCATTTGAGGTCAGGATTCCCGATGGTAGCAGGCACAGCGCCGGTTACAGGTACATTATTAAAAGTGTACACTGAGGTCAGCGTGGGCGATTGGCTGTACGTTGCCAGATAGGCAAAATCAGATACCCGGTTGTTTCCGGTATTTCCATATGACAGTCGCAATTTACCATCAGTTAATATATGCTGGTTTTTCAGGAAGGGTTCACTGGTAAACCGCCAGGCTATTGCGCCCGAGGGAAAGTAAGCCCAGTGATTTTGGGGCGCAAATTTGGAGCTGCCATCGGCACGGAAGCCGGCAGTAAGCAAGTATTTACTCTGGAAGCTGTAGTTTACCCGTCCTAAAAAGGATGAGGATGTCCACAATGATCCAGTACTTGTTACCGCCAGCGGAGTGCCTTCTCTCAGGTCGTTAATGCCCAAACTTTCGTTAGGCACCTTAATGGCGCTTACGCCATAGGAGGACGTCTTGTTACCCTGTTCGGTAAAACCAATCACCGCATTGATCGTATGATCGGTACCAAGGGTTCTATTATAAGTAAGTGTATTTTCATTCAACCACGAATTGTTTTCGTTATAGATCACCGAACCATTAGGTCCGTTGGTAGTGATCAACGAATTACCATACGAGGTGCTGCTGTTATTGAATTGATCATTACGCAGGTTAGTTCCATTTATACCACCCGTTACCCGCAAGGTCAGGTTGTCGATGATCAGGTACTCGGCATAACCGTTCACACTGATGGCTTTAGTAAAATTGTTGCGCACCAGGTTTTGCAAATTGGTTTCGGGGTTGAACCGGTAATCCTGCGTTGATGGCACTTCCGGATCGGTTAAACCACCGGTGCCTACATCAATCACCCCAATTGCCTGCTGACTGGCCTTACTGGGCGTTACGGGTCTATATCCCCACACACTATACATCAGGTTGGTGGTACCGCTGTTGGTGCTCTGGTTGGGCGACAGCCCTTGTTGTACCAGGTAACTGTAGTTGGCATTGATGCCCACCTTCAGGCGTTTGTCGATTGTTTGATCAAGTACTACCCTGCCCTGATAGCGTTTATACTGTGAGGCAATGATGATGCCCGACTGATCGAAGATATTACCCGAGATGGCGTACTTGGTTTTATCGCTGCCACCGGTAATTGAGATGTTATGGCTTTGCATGGGCGCTGTTTGCAACACCCTGTTCTGCCAGTCGATGCTTTCCGCAGAATCCCGGTAATATTCAGGCGTAGTACCGCCGCTCATATACAATTGATACGGCGTGGGCGCTGCCCCGCTGCCAATAACATAGGGTACGGTTGAAGGATTGAATTCCAACTGGTACTTCACAAAATCGGCAGGGCTCATGAGTTGAACTATTTTAGCCGATTTCTGAAATCCATAGGAGCTGTTCAGGGATACGGTAGGTGCGCCGGTCTTTCCCTTTTTAGTGGTAATTAAAATTACCCCGTTCGCGCCGCGGGCCCCATAAATGGCCGTTGAAGAAGCATCCTTCAGCACTTCCATCGACTCAATATCCTGGGGATTGATCACGTTGTTATTCGGGTTTTCAATCGGAAATCCATCTATCACATACAAGGGTGAATTGTCCTGGGTAATTGAGTTGGCGCCGCGGATAACGATGTTTACGTTTGCGCCGGGCATGCCATCAGAGCTGGTAACCTGTACGCCGGCCACCCGGCCCGCCAGTGCTTCGTCAAATGAGCGCACCGGCGCTTTTAAGATGTCATCCATTTTTACCTGGGCTACTGAACCGGTAAGGTCTTTGCGCTTTACGCGGCCATAACCAATCACCACCGCACTGTTCAGCTCGGTGCTAACAGGCTCCAGGCGAATGTTAATTCCCTGTTTTATAATGGTGGTAAAAACGCGGGCGGCATAGCCCACATAATTAATGGTAACTTTTACCGAATCTTCGGTCTTTACTAAAACAGAAAAGGTACCATCGTCGGCACTTAATCCCCGCCCTAACAAGGCTCCGTTCTGGAGACTATTAACTGCAAGGGAGGCGCCGCCAAGGGGTTCGCCGGTTTTGTCGTTTAATATTTTTCCGGCAAGCCGGGAAGTGGGGGTCTGCTGGCCATGTACTGTTGCCAGCCCTGCCAGGCCAAAGGCCATGAGAAATAGTAGGGGTATACGCATAGCAATCTTTAGTTGAATAATGCAGGCATTAATCATAGCAGTTCCTAGTTTTTGGTGCTACTAATTTGAGGCTGATTGCGGCTTTGCTGGGGGTAACTATTCGTTTTTGGAGGGGTAAAAATCAGTTTTCCTCGCTTTTAGACTCGTTTTCAGACGTATTCGTAACGGTTTCTATGTATTCAGTGGGGGAAACGCCAAATTGTTTGCGGAACTCTTTGCTGAAATATTTGCGATCGCTAAACCCAACGCGGTAGGCAACATCGGCAATGGAGGGATCGTTGCCCTGCTGCTTCAACAGTTCGGCTGCCTTTTTTAACCGCACCGATTTTATAAAATCGGCGATTGACATATCAGTGAGGGCTTTTAATTTCCGGTAAAGAACCGTTTGGCTCATGCCGGCTTTCTTCAACAACACAGGCACGCCAAAATCGGCGTCTTCCATGTGTTCTTCCACCATGGCCACCAACTTTTGCAGAAACAGTGCTGATGCGGTAGGCGCTGGTTGCTGATCGGCAATTACCAGCTCCGGCGCTTCGGGTTGCAAGGTTACCTGCCGCGTAAATTTCTGCCTGATAATATTGCGCAGCGTTAGCAGGTTGCGCACCTGCAGTTCTAATACTTGTAAAAGAAATGGTTTGGTAATATAGGCATCGGCCCCGGTTCGTAAACCGCTCAGCTGGGAAGCGGGCGCCGCCCGGGCGGTGAGCAGAATTACCGGAATATGATTGGTGCGTTCATCTGTTTTTATGCGGTGGCACAATGTAAAGCCATCATCCTCCCCTTCCATCATTACATCGCTGATCACCAGGTCGGGTATTAATGTAGTTACAGTTTCCCAACCGCTGGCGCCGGTAGCCGCTTCTGTTATTTCATATTGATGGCTCAACGCATCGCGGATCATTTGCCGGATGGCGGCATTATCTTCCACCAGCAGCAAACTGGGTTTGGTTGAACCGGTTTCAGCAGCATTCTCTATGGCAGGAACATCAAATTCAGGTTCCGGCAATTCCGCCATTTGCGGCTGTTGCACGCTGCTGATGCCAATACCCGCTAATTGTTCGGGCGTAAAATGCGTATTGCCTAAAGGCAGCGTAATGGTGAATGTGGTGCGGCCGCTTTCACTGTGCACACCAATTTGGCCGCCATGCGCTTCAATAATACTTTTCGACAATGCCAGGCCAATACCGGTTCCAAGCATATTATTTCCGGCATTACCAATTTGGTAGAACCGGCTAAACAACCTGGATTGTTGTTCAGGCAAAATGCCTTTACCTGAATTGCTTATTTCTATTACAACCTCCTGCTCCCCTGCTTTTTTGATGGCTACCCCAATAGAACCATCCTCTTCCGTAAACTTAAACGCGTTCGACAGCAGATTAAATAACACTTTTTCGAATTGGGTTGGGTCGAACCAGGATGATATATTATTACTCGAGGAAGCGAAAGTATATTTAATGGAACGGCCCGTAGCCAGCTCGTTGAAAGAGGTGTATATATTATGGGTGAATGCCACTACGTCACCCTCGCTTACATTCAACTGCATAATGCCGCTTTCCGCTTTTCTGAAATCGAGCAACTCGGTTACCAGGCGAATCAGGCGATCGGCATGTTGTTTTACCAATCCCAACTGCCGGTTGATCACAGAATCTTTGGGTGCGTTCGCCAATAAATGTTCTACCGGACCAACAATCAGCGTTAACGGTGTTCTTATTTCGTGCGAAATATTGGTAAAGAAATCGATCTTCTGTTGATGCAATTCCTCCTGTTGCATTTTCTGCTGGTGCTCATAATACAAGTCGCGCTCAAGCCGCGCCTGGCGGTTAAAAAAGCGGATGGTAATATATAAGATGCCGGCAATAACAATTACATATAGTATATAAGCCCACCAGGTTTTCCATAAGGGCGGCCGTACTACAATTTCCATTTTCACCGGCTCGGTATTCCATACCCCATCATTATTACTGGCGCGTACTAAAAAGGTATAATGGCCAGATGGCAAATTGGTGTATGTAGCCGCGGGGTTGTCAACCACATTCCAATCTTTTTCAAATCCTTCTAACTTATAAGCGTACCGGTTCTTCCCCGATTTTATATAATTCAACGCCGCAAACTCAATGGTGAAAATGTTTTGCGCAGCAGCAAAAGTAATGGACTGTGTAAAGGGCATCGACTTCGCCAGCAACCCGCTTTCATCCTGAATGCCTACGGGTTTGTTAAACAGGCGTAACCCGGTAAATACAATGGGCGGAATAATTTCATTAGTTCGCATGTGCGCCGGATAAAAACTAATAAGGCCGGTATAGCCGCCAAAGAACAGTTGCCCATCCTCATCGCGATAAAAACTGTTATAGTTAAATTCATTACCCGGCAAACCGTCGTATACATTATAATTTACCACCGCGCCATTGGCCGCATTGAATTTGCACAACCCATTATCTGTGCTTAGCCATAAAAAACCCTGTTCATCTTCCAGGATACCGCGTACATTATTACCAGGCAAACCATTTTGTACGGTGTAAGTAGAAAATGTTTTGGATTCCGGATGATACAAACTCAAACCGCCATCGTAGGTACCAATCCACAAACGGCCGTTGCGGTCTTCCATTATACAGTTAATGTAATCGGAGATGAGACTGTCTTTATGATCAGGTTGTTTATAGAACCAGGTAAATTTTTCTTCACCGGGCTTCAACAGGTTCAACCCGTGCGCGGGTCCCACCCAAAGATTTTTATTCCTGTCTTCATACACCAGCCGCACCCAATTGCTGCTGATTCGAAAACGCGAATCAGGATCGGTAGTAAAGCTTTCGCATTTGCCAGTTGCGCGGTTTAATAAATTCAAGCCTTTGCCATAAGCGCCTACCCAAAAACGGCCCCGGCTATCTTCCTGCATGCAAATGATATTATCGCCCGAAAGCGAGGCAGGGTCGGCCGCATCATGTTTGTAATGGGTGAAACTTTGTGTAGCGGCATTGAAAAGATTCAATCCGCCATCATAAGTACCTATCCAGATGGCATTGTTGTTATCGCGATAAATGGCTTTTATAAAATTGCCGCTGATGCTGCGCGCATCGGCAGGGTCATGTTTGTAATGCAGAAAGCGGTGTTGTTTTCTATCGAAATAATTCAACCCTTCCGCTTCGGTACCAATCCACAGGTTTTGTGATCCATCCGCAGTGATGGCGCTTACCACATTGCTGCTGATGCTGTTCACCAGCGTACTGGTTTTATATACTGTAAAAGGGGTGGCAATAGCATGGGTTACATTTACGCCGCCAAACACGGTTCCCACCCAAAGCGAGCCGTAGCGATCGATGTACAAGTCGCGGATGGACTTATTACTAAGACTGTTTGGGTTTTCGGGGTCGTTACGGAAAACTGTAAACGTTCTTTTATCGGTATCAAAATAGTTCAGTCCATCAATGGTGCCAATCCAGAGGTTGCCCAGTGAGTCGAGGATCATTTTGCGAATGATATCGCTGCTGATGCTGCCGGCAGTTTGGTTACTGTGCGTGTAATGATGAAAGCTGTTGTTATTTTTATTGAACAGGTTCAGGCCCCCGCATTCGGTTCCCACCCACAGCTGGCCTTTTTTGTCTTCTACAATAGCCGATACATTATTACAGCTAATACTGCCGGCATTACCGGGTTGATTGTTGAAAATGGTGTAACTGGCTTTGTTTTGTTGCAGGGTCATGCGAACCAGTCCGCCGCCGGTACCAATCCAGAACACGCCGGCGTTGTCTTCACAAACCGCTTTTATTTCATTGAAACCGGTACCGGGGAAAAACGATTGAAAACGATAAGGCTTTTCATTCGTCAGCAGGTTCAAGCCATTATTGGTGCCTACCCAAATGCGGCCCGCATGGTCTTCATATATACAGTTAATATAATTATGACTGATGTGGCCGGGTAGCGAATCGGCCAGCAGGCGTACAAAAGCATCTTTCGCTGGCTGGTACAGGTTCAGTCCGCGTTGTGTGCCTACCCACAGGCGATTGTGGCCATCGCGCAGTAAAGCAAAAATATAATCGATGTGGAACATGGTGGAGGTATCTGCAGGCGTATTGCGATACACCCGAAAGGTGCGCGTGTTGTATCGGTT
>CBIMFG010000188.1:0-7130 GCA_966243125.1 uncultured Niastella sp. | reverse complement strand
ATTCTTATAACCCGGGTTCTGTGCGAGGTTACCATTTACATTACGCGCTGTTTGTGTAATGGGGTATAAGGCATCGGTAGATTGCCATTGTGCGCCCTTGACTACAGACAATACTTCGTCGGCTCGTGTAACAGCAGGGTTGGTAATGCCAGGCCATCTTTTCAGATCGAGCCAGCGGTGTCCCCATTCGCAAAAGAATTCTGTTCGGCACTCTTTTTCAATAGCAGTTATCAGTGAAGGCTTATCGGTAGCCGTTGTATTGGGAAGACCGGCCCGGGTGCGTACTACATTGAGGTCAGTGGCAGCATCGGAGTACTGCCCCAGTTGGGTTCTTGCTTCTGCCCGTATAAGATACTGTTCTGACAGGCGAAGCAATTGCGCATACTCAACCGGCCCTACTCCGCCAATGTATCTGTATTTGGCAGGATAGGGATAATTGTTGCCGCCATACACTTTTACCCCCACCCAATTTGCTTTGCGCAGATCACCGGCTTCAAAGGTGGCATAAAGGTTATCACTGAGCACGAAATTGGGCGTTACGGCCGCAGGGCTTGCGCCCAAATTAGTGGCCATCCACGAAGAGGTGATCCCATTCACAAATTGCAGCACCCCTTCCTGGTTATTGGCCAGAAAGACTTTTGTGGGATCGGTTTGTATAGCAAAGAGCCCCGGATTGTTGATCACAGCATTGGCGGCCATCATCGCCTGCGGCCATTTCTTTCTAAATAAATACACCCGGGCCAGCAGCGCACTGGCGGCCCAACTGGTAGCTCTTGTTCTGTTGCCGCTGTAAAACCGCAGATCGGTGGGCAACACAGCCTGTGCTTCCGTTAAATCTTTTTCTATTTGATCGTACACTACATTTACGCTATCATTCGGCTGACCGTTAGATATACTCACATTGGAAGTAAGCACCAGCGGTACGGCGCCGTATTCATTTACCAGATAAAAATAACATAGGGCACGAACAAACTTTGCTTCGCCGATGGTGCGCTCTTTATAGGCGGCCGGCAAGGAAGCAGAAGCGCTGTCGCCTTCCATAACAGCGTTGGCAGTATACACGTTGTTATACCAATTGCTCCAATAACTATCAATATAGGTGTAGGTGGGCGTTAGTGCATTATTTTTGAAATCATCATAAAAGGCGCCGGGGAAATAATACCCTTCATCTGCCGACAATCCATTAAACAGGGAAGTAGCCGTTCCCACATCTGCACCCTGATTAAAATTGGCAAGCTTGGCGTACATGCCCATGATAGCGGCCTCCACAGTAATGGTATCTTTAAAAACGCTTGAAGTTACCAACTGGTTTTCAGGCGCGCCTATTTCTATCAGCTTGTTACAGCCGGTCAACAAAACCACAATTATATATAGTGCTACAATCTTTTTCATTTCGGAGTGTTTACAATGAACAATGAATACCTGCAATAAACTGTTTCAGCGGCGGCAGTGCAACGCCCGCCGTTTCAGGATCGTAACCAAAATAACTGGTCAGCGTTAACAGGTTCTGCCCTCTTACAAAAACACCTGCTGATTTAATTTTGGCAGCCTTTAGCCAGGTAGCGGGTAATTCATAAGTAAGGCTCACATTCTTCAATCTGATAAAGCTGGCATCGGAATAAGAAGCATCTGACATCAGGTAATAATTAATGTAAGCGTTGGATGCCGTAGAACCGGCCGTTGCAGAAGGTTTGAACCCGTCAATTAAAATACGTGAGTCCTGATTGGCCAGTGTTCCGGGCGCGTTCCGGTTCGCCTGTCTGAAACCCGGTTTCACCTGGTTCACAAACTGCAACAGAATATCCAGCTGGAATTGCTTGTATTGAATGCTGTTGCTGAAGCCGCCATAATATTTAGGGCTGGTGGTATTGATCATATAATAATCACCTTTCTGCGTTTCCAGCAATCCTTGTGATATTTTTCCATCCTTGCTAAGATCGGCTACAGTAGCCACTCCATCGTTGAGACCGGTAAATTGATAGCCATTGTAATTATTGATAGGTTTACCTACAACATATATAAAGGCATATCCGGTTTTAGACAGGTCAGGAAAGGAGCGCAGTTTGTTGCGGACCGTTGTGAGGTTAAAGGAACTGGTCCATAACCATTTACTCGTTTTTATATTGGTGGTCTTCAACTCCCACTCCCAACCGGTACTTTCCAACAGGGCTGGCAAATTTGCCTGGTAAGAAGCAAAACCGGTTTGTGTTGACAAGGGCGCGCTTACCAATTGGTTGCCGACGCGGCTATTGAACCAGGTGGCGGTAAGGAGTATACGATCTTTCAGGAAACCGGTTTCCAGGGCTACGTCTGTCTTATGGGTGGTTTCCCATCCATAATCAGGATTGGCGATGCGGCTGGGGTAAATGCCGGCGCCACCATATAAATAATTGGAAGTGATAAACGTTGATAAATACCCGTAGTCGTTGATCTGATCGTTGCCTATGGAACCATAACTCGCGCGCAGCTTGCCATAACTGAGCCAGGGCGCCGTCTTCTTCATCCAGTTTTCATTGTTGAAGATCCAACCTGCGCCTACTGAACCGAAATTTCCCCATTGGCGATTGGGGCCAAAACGCGAAGAACCATCGCGGCGGCCGGTTATGTTCAGCAGGTAACGTTCCTTCCAGGCATAGTTGATACGTGCAAAACCCGATGCGTATTTATAGTCAGTATATCCACTGCTTTTAAAGTTGATGGTGGAAGCTGCGATCCAGGAGCTCATAAGATTATCATTGCTAAAGCCTGATGCAATCACGTAGTACGGTTGCACATAGCTGGATTGCTGCCAGGTACCGCCCACGGTAGCACTCAACCTGCCATTGCCGATACTCGTCGCATAATCGAGCTGTGGTTCCACAATAAAACTTTCTACATAATTGGAACTATAGGTGGCAGATGATTGTGTGGTGGTATTGGGATTTATTGCCGTGCGCGGAGTTAGTACAATAAAATTCTGGTTGATCTTGTTGTATCCCAGGCTCACTTTTGCATTCAAACCCGGTAACAGCGTATAACGCAAAGTAGCATTCGTTAGTAAATTGTCTGATTTGAACTTCGATGGTTGCAATACCCACGATAGCGGATTAGTAACACCACCCGTCCAGTTCAACGTGCCATCGGCATTATACAGCGGGTAATTGGGCGCCAGGTTGTATACCCGGCCTGCCAGATCAACCAACGGCTGATTATTGGATTCTTTTGTATATAAAGCGGAAGCTGTTATGGCAAACCTGCCAGTCAAAGAAGTATTGTCAACACTGAGATGGGAAGCAAAACGCTTATACCCAAAGTTACCGGGATACACCGTGGTCTCATTCCTGTATGTATTGGAAAAGAGATAATGCAGCCGGTCGCCACCACCGGAAAAAGCACCGGTTACTTCCGTTTGTTTTGCGGAGCCACCAATGAACTGTTCAATAAAATCATTGGAGGTGGTAGAATCCCACAACTTAAGATCCGGCGCATTGGAAATGGTGGGGGTAACTTTATCGTTCGCGAATGCCTGGTTGCGCATGGCCAGGTACTGCTGCAGATCGAGCATGGGCGTGGTACGGGTAACCTTTCCCGCACCGGTATAGGCATTGAGATCAAAACGCATGGCCCCGCTTTTTCCTTTGCGGGTGGTGATCAAAATGACGCCATTGGCACCCCGGCTTCCATAAATAGCGGTAGCATCTGCATCTTTCAACACGGAGATAGATTCAATGTCGGCCGGGTTAATGGAGTTCATGGGATCTATAAGTCCCGCAGCACCTTGCAGGCCGTAGTTTGAATTACCGATGGTATTAATAGGCGTTTCTACAAAAGGAACGCCGTCAATGATAAAGAGCGGCAATTTTCCACTGGCTACAGACAGTTGTCCGCGGATGGAGATATTCATCTGACTGCCCGGCGTACCATTTGATTGCGCAATGAACAACCCGGGCGCCTTGCCTTCCAGGGCCTGGAGTAAATTACTCACCGGTTGTTTTCTTACTTCTTCACCACTTACCGTTGAAACACTGCCCGTTGCCACTCTTTTGCTGGTGGTTCCATAAGCGACCACCACTGCTTCATCGAGGCCGGAGATGGACTGTACCATTGTGACCTCGCCTATGGATCCTGTATGAACCATATTCCCTGAAATGTTTATGAAACGCGGTTCGCAGGAAACAAAGGTGCAAATGATCACATCGCCTTCTTTTGCCAGAATGGAAAAAAAGCCTGCCGTATTGGTGGTGGCAAGCGCTTTACCATTTCTTACAACAATGGTAGCGCCTTCGAGCGGCCGCCCCTGCACATCTCTAACAACACCCGACAACCGCGATGGATTAATCCCGGTAGTGTCGTTGGTGTTAACAACAAGCGGCTGTTCTATTACATCTACTCTTTCCAACCGGATGATGTTCTCTGATTGCTTCAGGCTCCACTTTAAATTTCTACCCGCAACCAGCAGGTCGAGGGCTTCCCCCACGGACCTGTCTTTTATGGCTATACTTACTTTCAGTTTTTCAATAGCGGGCGTGAGCTCATACATGATGATCAACCCCGACTTTTGCTCGATGGCTTTTACCACGGTTGCAAAAGCAGCATTATGGTACTCCAGGTTGATGCTCATTTTGGTCCTGTCCTGCCCGTGGCCGGGAGCCGCTATTAGTAATTGCACCATGCTACACATGACCATGAATATTATTGCGCTCGTTCTCATTATTTGAAGCCAGTTGGTTCTTTTCAATGAATGGGCAATAAAACGCCCTATACAAAAAATCCTGTTTTTTTGCATAAATTGCAAGTGTTTGAAATGTTACCAGTAATGTTTCGGACCAACCCCTCCAAGCTTCCCACGGCCGAGGGGTTTTTTAATTGCAGACTTATTGCGAACGTGCGTTTTTGAATGTCATGATTGTTAGTTTTGGTTGAATAATGTAATGAGCAGTAATAGTTCTCTTCAGCAGGATAAGCAGTTTACAGGAAGGTATTTTATTGATGACGGTTTTCTTTCTTCCATTCACTAGTTGAACCCCAACTTTTTTTAAAAATCTTCCTTTTTATGGCTTCGTTAAAAAATTCAATAGATTTGCTGTTCGCCTTTGCCGGTGTTTAAATGCATGACAGACAATTATTCAGATAATGAACTATTGCTTCAAAGGCTTCGTAACAATGATCTCAAAGCTTTTGAAGATCTTTACCGCAATGCAAGGAACCGGTTGTTTGTGCTGGCGCTGTCTATCCTCGATGACGAATACACCGCCCGCGACCTGGTGCAGGATTTCTTTATCGACCTTTGGTATTTCCGCATCTTCGAGTCCATCACCACTTCTTTGAATGCCTACCTGTATCAATCAGTACGAAACAGGGCTTTTAATGTAAAAGAGAAGCTTCGCACCCAGAACAAGTTGAAAGCTGGTTATATTACGCAGGAACCCGACATGCGGTATCCGCTTGAGAATGAAGAGTTGGGACAAATCATAAACCGGGCAATAGACCGGTTGCCCACTATGGCCGGGAAGGTGTTCCGGATGCAATACCTCGACAAACTTACCCATGTGGAGATCGCTGAAAAACTGGGCATTAGCAAACATACCGTGAGCAGTCATATGGACCGTGCCTTAAAAGAATTGCGAGCCACCCTGAAGAAAAAACTATGACCGGCACTAGTGAATGAAAAATAAAAATCTGTCTTTATAATATGTCAACCATCTCAGATTATCATCAATACCTTTTCCTTGGTAAAATAACCAATACGCTCACCGCTGAAGAAGAACGGGAGCTACAGGAACTTTTTGCCCGGGACAATCAGGCACATGTAGCCTATACTGAGCTGGTGAAACGATTGCCACGGGAGCAGGTTGACCAATCGTTTAATCACCTTAATGAACCTGGGTTCTGGAAAAATATATCCGGGGAAATAAGTAACCAACAGCACCTCGTGCGTGAGCGAAAGATAATCAGAGGTGTAAGTACTTTCCTGATCATTGTACTGGCGGCAGCCGGTGGTTGGTGGTTCGTGACTCAATCCCTATCTAATAAAACAAAACCGGCCAGTACAGTCATAGCTACAACACCTGCCGCTGGGGTGAAATTGCAACTGGCCAATGGATCAACAATCGATCTCAGTACCACTAAAGGCAATTTACAGCAAGGTGAACTTGTGCTCGATAATACTGATAACACTTTACATTACCAGGCCCTGCCCGGATCTGCTATTAGCACCAATACCGTGAACGTGCCGGTTGCCATGGATTATAAGGTAGTGCTGAGCGATGGTTCTGAAATCTGGTTGAACAGTACCAGCAGCATCAGCTTCCCAACGAAGTTTGCGCAAAACAAAAGAGAAGTTAGCATTACAGGCGAAGCTTATTGTAAAATAGCCAAACATTCCGGTCAGCCTTTTATAATTCATATAGCCAATGATACCGTAACCGTAATTGGTACTGAGTTCAATATAAATTCCTATAGCACCAATACAGTGAAAGTTGCGCTGGTAGAAGGCGTTGTTAATTTTTCTTCCCGGCAAAATAAAGTAAAGATTGCACCTGGCATACAGGCAGTAGCTGAGAATGGGGATATTACGCAGGCACCCTTTGTTGCTGAAAAAACATTGAGCTGGCGGCAGGGATTGTATGTGTTCGAAGCTGCCGATCTGGATGAATTATCGGGCGTACTGAAAAGATGGTTTGGCATACAAACCCAAATAGACGATCCTTCACTGAAGCAAAAGAAATTTACCGGGGCACTCTATAAAAATAAACCCATCAGTTCCTTCCTCGACAACCTGGAAGTGATTTCACACATAGCTACTTACATTGATGATAATAAAGTGTTGCACTTTATTTCTGCGCCGCCCAAAAGATAGCATTTTTGAAAAGGGTTTTATAAGCTGCATTGTCAAAAAGATCGGGCGAGTGCCCCATAAAAATGTATACATTCTTCGCCTTATAGGCAGGGTTAGTCCAGATCACCGGATGATCGCCCATTGTTTTGTTTGATGCCGGCACATAAGAGCTTTCATCTACATTGGCCAGCACCTGTACATTTGGGCGGGGACTCCTGTCATATGTATACCACTCTTCCGTTTGCACTTTAAAAACCGAAGGAACACCTTTCAGCACCGGATGGGCGTCCTTTTCAACGTGCACATCTCCGGT